>NYZX01000106.1 GCA_002686065.1 Pseudobdellovibrionaceae bacterium
TTCTTACTTGGGGCCGCTGCGCTTGTACTTGGACTGGGCAGCTTATGGGTTCGCCGCCCCGAGGGGTCACCAGATGCGCCCTCCGAATCCACGCTGGATCCTGAAATCCGTTCTAGCGCTTGGTTCTTTGTTATCAGCTATTCGTTTTACTTTTGGGGCGAATTGGCGATCGCCTCACGCCTGCCTTTATACCTGACACGAACGCAAGGGTATTCGGTGGAAAACGCAAATTACTACCTAACCTACTTCTTTATCGCCATGCTCGTCGGTCGAACCGGGTTTTCATTTTTCAAACCTGAAATCAGCCGTAAGGCCGTTATCTTCACGTCCTTTATCGCAACCATACTTTGCTCGATGGTCGGGCTTTTAGTTCACCCCATTGGATTCGTCATTGCCGGCTTTACCCTGGCCCCTAGTTTTCCATTCATGTTGGGGTACGTGAAAATACTGTTTCCAAACAACGCCATGAAGGTGACCTCACTTGCGATAGCCACAGGTTCGGTCACAATCATGAGTATGCACGTGATCATTGGAACCCTGACTGACCGATTCGGAATAGCTTTTAGCTTTTGGACAATCCCAATCACTCAGGTTCTCGGCTTAGTAAGCATTATGTTACATAGTCGTATCTTTAACAAAAATAGATAAGCAAGGGTCGGACAAAAAAAAGGCCCGGTATTCACCAGGCCCTTTAAAACTTTCTAATTTTCAGTCAAGGATTACAGCGCGTCCACAATGGCATTCAAAGTTTTAGAAGGCCGCATAAATGTCTGAATGTAGGCATCATCACAATGATAGTAGCCCTTCATATCAACGGCTTGCCCCTGTGCCCCGTTCAATTCAGCAAGAATGGTCGATTCTTTGCCAGCCAGTTCTTCCGCAACAGGAGTAAACTGAGCCTTTAACTCGGCATCCTCAGACTGAGCCGCTAAGGCCTGCGCCCAATACATCGCCAAATAATAATGAGACCCTCGGTTATCCAGTTCACCCACTTTCCGTGATGGTGACTTGTTATTCTTTAGAAACTCGCTGTTTGCCTGATCCAATGCTTTAGCTAGCACAGTGATCTTATTCTGACCGGTCTTTCCACCAAGGTCTTCCAATGAAACCGCCAAGGCTAAAAATTCACCTAAAGAATCCCAACGTAAATGATTTTCCTCGGCAAACTGATCGACATGCTTCGGCGCTGAACCACCAGCCCCAGTCTCGTAAAGACCGCCGCCTGCCAATAACGGAACGATGGACAACATCTTTGCCGATGTCCCAAGCTCAAGAATCGGGAACAGGTCCGTCAGATAATCACGCAAAACGTTCCCCGTTACAGAAATGGTATCCTGCCCCTCTTTGACGCGGGCAAGGGTGAATTTCGTCGCCTCTACCGGAGACAAAATTTTAATTTCTAAACCCGACGTATCGTGATCTTTCAAATAGGTATTGACCTTTTCGATCAAATTTCGATCATGAGCCCGATTTTCATCTAACCAAAATACGGCTGGCTGCCCCGTAGCTCGAGCTCGGCTCACGCCCAACTTGACCCAATCTTTAATCGAAACATCTTTCGTCTGGCACATGCGCCAAATATCACCTTTTTCGACTTTGTGACTCATTAAGGTTTTGCCCGCTTGATCAATGACTTTAACCTCGCCCGCTTCTTCCATCCAGAACGTCTTATCATGCGAACCGTACTCTTCCGCCTTCTTGGCCATCAAACCAACGTTCGATACATTTCCCATCGTCTTGGGATCAAAGGCGCCATGTTGACGACAAAACTCAATGGTTTCTTGATAAACGCCCGCATAGTTACGATCAGGAATGACAGCCTTCGTGTCATAGGCCTTCCCGTCAGGCCCCCACATCTGACCCGAATTTCGAATCATTGCTGGCATACTTGCATCAATAATAATGTCACTCGGCACGTGCAAGTTGGTAATTCCCTTATCGGAATCAACCATCGCAAGACGTGGTCCAGCCGCATAGGCCGCCTGGATATCAGCTTCCACTTGGCTGCGAACAGATGGATCAAGCTTAGATAACTTCGACACCACATCGCCAAACCCATTTCGGCTATCGACACCGACTTCGCTGAACTCTTTTTCGTACTTAGCAAAAACATCTTTAAAAAAGNCCTCGACACACTGACCAAAAATGATGGGATCACTGACCTTCATCATCGTCGCTTTCATATGCAGCGAGAAAAGCACATCCTGCTTTTTAGCATCAGCGATTTCATCAGATAAAAAGGACCGAAGCTTGTTGATGGACATACAGGTCGCGTCGATGACTTCACCAGCCACCAAAGGCGTGGAAGCTTTAAGGACTGTTTCTCCAGAGGCCGTTTGCAAAACAATTTTCACATCCGTCGGCTGGTCAACCACAACAGACTGTTCTGTTCCGTAAAAATCCCCGTCCTTCATATGCGCGACATGGGACTTAGACGTCTTCGACCACGCCCCCATCGAATGAGGATTGTTTTTAGCAAACTCTTTCACGGGACCAGCCACGCGGCGGTCACTGTTCCCTTCACGAAGAACCGGNTTCACAGCGGACCCAAGAACCTTGGCATACCGAGCCTTAGTCTCTTTTTCGGCCTCGGTTTTAGGATCTTCCGGATAATCTGGGACGGCGATACCATGAGCCTGAAGCTCTTTAATCGCTTCTTTCAACTGAGGAATCGAAGCCGAAATATTTGGAAGCTTAATAATATTCGCNTTGGGGGTTTTCGCTAGCTCACCAAGCTCAGCAAGAGCATCACCCATTTTTTGTTCGGGCTTAAGTTGATCCGAAAAGTTCGCAATGATCCGACCAGCTAGCGAGATGTCTTTAAGAACAAATTCGACGCCTGAACTTTTTGAAAATGCTTTAATAATTGGCAAAAATGACTGTGTCGCAAGATAAGGAGCTTCATCAGTCTTCGTGTAAACGATCGTGGATTGACTCACGGTGACAACCTTTCTAGATGTAATCTTATAAGCGCCACCGAGAATGCCACGCCCAAGCGGGACTGTAAACAATTGTTCACCAGTGATACCATGAGTTTTAACCAATCAAGGACCTTTTTGATGCGACCATTTTTTGTTTTGCAACTAAGCCTGTGTTTTTTTCTTTGCACCCTGCCCTTAGCGCAGGCCGAAGACCTAAAAGTCTCTTTGGTTCAGTATCCGATGGAAGCGAACCAAAGCTATGAATCCATGATGAAAAAGATCCGTGGCTACATCGATGAAGCGGTGAAGGATAAGCCCGAAATCATCGTGTTCCCTGAATACCTCACACTGGACATGTGGGATCTAAAAAATAAGAAAACAGATCGACAAATTGTCGATGAAGTCGCAAAGCACTCTGAACGGTTCGTCCAGGACGTTGTAAAACTCGCCAAGCAACACAACACCCTTTTGATCGCAGGAACGATCCCTAGACAGGTCGGACAAAAACAACGAAATTCAGCTGTCATCGCCTACCCAGACGGACAAGTTGATTATCAAGATAAGATCTTTTTTACCCCATGGGACAAAGACATGGCCTTCGAGGAAGGCCGCGAGCTTAAAATCTTCAAAACCCCAAGTGGACATCGCTTTTCGGTTTTGATCTGTTTCGACATCGAATTCCCTCGTCTATCGCAAATGTTGTCTAAGGACCCTCCCGAACTGCTGATCGTTCCGTCGATGACCGAATCTGATGGTGGCTTCCGTCGAGTGCGATACTCAGCGCAGGCTCGCGCTGTCGAAAACCATGCTTATGTCGCCGTTGTTGGGACAGTCGGTAAAACTGATAAAACGTGGATTAACGTTGGACAGGCAGCCTTTTTATCGCCCCAGGAGGGGGATTACCCAGCCCTACTGAAAGTCGGTGAAATGCATAAGCCTGCGGTCTACTCGCACACCTTCGATATGTCGAAATTAAAGGCGACACGAGCAAAAAGCGGCTACAATCCGTCGCGGGTGGACAAAGGTAAATCAATTCAGATTAAAACTTCAAAAGTCGCCCCAGCAAAACCAACCAAGGCGCCCTAACCATATATAGGTTGTCGCGCGTGGCGATCTTTGATTTTGATTGACATTGCGCATTATTTCTTGTAAAAATTCCCATCCCTAAAGGGGCCCTAGGCCTGAGCTTCAGTTCTCCTTTCGCGGTACCACCTAATGAAAGGAAGCCCTTTGAAACGCTTCGATGACCTCTCTCTCCCTGAGGAGCTACAAGCAGCTCTCTCCCGTATTGGATTTATTGAACCCACACCCATTCAGCAAAAAGCCATTCCTGCTATGCTGGAAGGTCGTGACCTTATGGCCTGCGCGGCCACCGGCTCGGGAAAAACAGGCGCCTACCTGATCCCAATGCTTGCGACTTTGTTGCAAGATCAAAAAGCTCAAGGCTTGGTTTTAGTTCCAACACGCGAATTGGCTATGCAGATCTCAGATTTTTTACGAACGATCGTGCCCAATAAGCAGACCTTCAACACCGCTTGCTTAGTCGGCGGACAAGACATTCGCCGTCAGTTTAAACAGCTGCAGCGAAAGCCTCGCGTCATTATCGCAACGCCAGGACGAATGATCGATCACTTAAAGCGAAACACCATCCAAATCCACAAGGTCAACCAACTGGTCTTGGACGAGGGCGATCGCATGATCGATATGGGTTTTGCGCCTCAGTTGCAGCAAATCCTAAAACACCTTCCACCAGAAAAGCAGGCGTCCTTCTTCACAGCCACATTGGACGAAAAAGTAAAAAGCCTTGCTAAGCAGTATCTTCAGCGCCCCGTTCTTGTCTTTTTGAATGATTCGAAGCCCGTTGCTAAAATCAAGCAATCCGTGCTGTCGGTGCCCTTCTTCGAAAAAGACGACCGCGTCGTCGACGAACTTAACGAACGCCAAGGGTCTGTCATTATATTTGTAAAGACCAAGCACCGCACGGACAAGCTCACCAAACACCTTATCGACTTTGGGTTTGCCGCTGGCGCGATTCATGGTGGAAAGACTCAAGGGCAACGCAACAAAGCCATTGACGCTTTCCGCACAGGTAAAGTCCGCATTCTTTGTGCCACAGACGTGGCCGCGCGCGGAATCGATGTTCCTCATGTCGAACACGTTTTGAACTTTGACTTGCCGATGCAAGACGAAGACTACGTTCACCGAATTGGCCGAACCGCTAGAAACGGAGCCGAAGGTGAAGCACTGAGTTTTGTGATGCCCGAAGAATATTCTGATTGGAACCGCATCGCCAAAAAATACGACATCCCAGGACCCGCTTTTGAAGTCCAAGGCCGTGGCGGAAACTCGAAGTTTAAAGGACGCGGAAAAGGTAAACCAAGCTTTGGGCGCAAACCGTCTTTTAAAGCAAAGTTCCGAAAGAACTCGGACGAGTCTTTTGAGGATCGTCCACGTCGCAAGCGGTTCGAGGACTCTGATCGCCCAAAACGTTTTGGTAAAAAAGAGCGTTTCGAAGACCGCCCTAGCCGTGATCGCTTCGGCGATTCAGACCGACCAAAATCCTTTGGCCGAAAAGACCGATTCGAAGACCAGGACCGCCCAAGAAGCTTTAAAAAAGATCGATTTGATGACCGACCTCAACGGGACCGCTCAGACAGTTCGGACCGTCCAAAACGATTTGCTAAAAAGGATCGCTTTGAAGACCGTCCATCACGCGGCGGGCGCTCTGGCGACTCCTCACGATCTGAATTCAAACCAGGACGTGGCGGCGGAAAGAAGGCCTCTGGCAGCTCAGGCAAGCCACGGCGATCAAACAACGATGACTCCTGGGGCCGCAAATCGGAACGTCGTGACGGAGCTCCTAGCCGCAAGAAATCGGCCTCTGGTGGTGGCGGCAAAGGACGCCCACTAAAAGTGAAATCCGGATTCGGTAAAAAGAAAAGCTTCGGCCGCTCTCGACCAAGCCAGTAAATAGAAAAGGCCCTGACCAGGGCCTTTTTTTTGATCCAAAATCAATCTATTCAGGAATTTATCGGTACGCCGGGTGAGTCACTGCACGCTCGACGAAGCGGTAGTTGTCCACACTATGCGGCTGTCTTGCCGTATGGAAGGTCAGCCACAACGGGACCCCGTCAGCGACGGAAAGAATCTCTCGGACCAATTGGAACGGACGCTGAATCGACGGTAAGTTACGTACAGTCATGACATCCAGCCGCACGACCTGACCGAAGGTGAATTCGCCAAAGGGGCGTGTTCGGCTTTCCGTCGTATTATCCCAATCCGAGGTCAGGATTTCATCGAAGTCGAAATCCATTTGGCGTGGACCCACGAGGCTTACCTCATCCGGGGCAATAAACGACGTGATGTGAAGATTTATATCCACCATGGCCTCATTAACGTCTTCCAAACTGGATAGGCTCCATAGCTCGACCATCTTACCGTCAATTCGTTCACGAATCGAAATCGGATAGGGCAGGTTTTTCCCATCATCTGACTGATCCACCGCACGACTGATTTCATCCATCAACGACTGCAACAAGATCGAAGACTGCTTATAGGTCTCGACTTTAGAGTCGATAATAATAATCTGCCGACTGACATTGGGTGCTTCACCCAGCCGGTTCCCCATAGCAAGGTGGTCGACTAACTCGACAGCATCCGGCAAAGCCAGAAGATAGTCAGCGTATACTTCAGCGACCACGGTACGCAGCAATGAGGTCGTCCGATCGATCATCTCGTCCGTCAAAAAGTGCTGGATCTCTTGTTCGCTATATAGCCGTAGAAACTGAGACAGAAGTTTTGATTCTAAAGAACGGCGCATCGATTTAGTCGGTAGCCGAGGCAGCTCAATGACTTGATAAACCTGGTTCAGCAGATCCCTTTGATCTTCATTCATTACGGCCGGATCGTCCGATAAAGGCATCTCAGGAACAGCCGTACCCACAACATGAGCACGCCAAACCCGGGCATCTTCTGCGACCTTATACAAGTTGGCCAAATACTGACTTCCTGAATCAGAAGCCAACAGGTGTGACACCAACTTCGAGACGTAGCTGTGCGAATAGCGGCTCACTTCGCCTGCTGTTTGAAAAATCCCTGCACAGGCACGCTGCTCAAAGTCAGCAACCGTTGCAGAGGCAACTGTGCTCGATACTAAAATGAAGGCCGAAAGTGCAAATCTCAAAAGTTCTCTCCTTAGGCCCTGTAGGAATTCCACCTCGAAGGTGGCTACTTGCTGAAAAAAATATATTCCTAACAAGCCCAATCTGCGGAATATTACACGAAATGACGATTCACTTCGATGCCTTTGCCCTTTTGAAGAAAAGAATGCATCCGCTGTTTAAACCTTATTCAGCCCGAATCTAAAGGACCAAAAGCGCTGAATGACGTGCTTTTTCAAGGCTCCTGTCCCTGGCACGAACATGTGATTTTTACCTGGTTGTCCACGATTGTGACAGACTCGATCGGCCTCTATCTAGCCCCTGAACCTCGACTGGACCACGGAAGGGTTGTTCAGCGACTTAGGGACACTCAGAGGTTTCTTAACTAAACTACCGATATGAACTGGATAGGCATTGTAGGCTGGCTACTACTTATTATCTTTTACCCCTATGGCGAGGCCAATGCCTATGTCGACGGCCTTAAACTTCGGCTTGGCAGTTACGTCGCCGAACACCATGTTGGATCTGATCTGTTCGAACTAAACGACAAAGATAAGTTCAGCCAAGTCAAGTTTCCGATCATGATCGACTTCCGACCAAAGGTGAATGCCTACTGGTTTCGCCAGTTCTTTTTTGACTACGAACTTCCTTACAGCAGCCAAAACATGAACCCGGACTCAGTCAATAGGACTCGAATGGTCGCTGAGTTTTTCGACGCCGACGAAATCGCGTTTACCACAACAAACCCGGACTGGGACCTGACGGCGGACATTGAAACCTGGTCGATCGTGGGCGGAATACAATGGGGCCTCTTTTATCCCTACTCAAGTGAAACCCTACTTTTTAGAACAGCCCTGGGGCTAACCTTCGGCTGGTACAACTACGATGTTGATATCTATCTGTGCTCGACTTACACCAGTAACTCACGTCGAATTAGCAACAGCAGCAAAACCTCTGGCGACTGTGAAGACAAAACCCGCGTTGACGGCATTGACTATAGCGGGATCGGCCTAGGAGTTACTGTCAACTTCGGACTTTACCAATGGATCGGACAACAGTGGGCCGTGACAGCCTTTGAAGCCGAGTTAGGAAGCATCGCCGCCTTTGGCGACCGTGAACTCAACCGATCAGGCGCCGGCAAACTAGACATCACCACAACACTGATCAGTTTAGACATTGTCCGGGTCTCCTACTTTTTCAACTGATCGATTAATTCCATCAAGAAACAACCCGACAGCTCTTTTTAAGGCTGAATGTCCTTACATAAAGGAATCGTGTAATCTCGAGTAAACAAGATGTCTCCTTCGAAATCATCGTCGTTTTCAACAATGCGGATCGAACGAGTCAGACTGATTTCATAGGGAACATCTGTCGTCCCGTCTCCGTCGACCATTGGCCGCAGACCACGAATGGGGCGATATAAGTAATCGTGCCCAACGACCACAAAGCCATCATGATCGTCTTGAGCCTCGATATCCCGGGTATGAATCGTTCGCAAGGTCTCAGAGTCTAGTACACATGTATCGAAAACCGATAGAATGGTGCCACCAAACCAGATTTGGTCATTTTCAAAATCAACGTCCCAGCGCGCCGCCAGCTCTTCAAAACTCAGTGCCTTTAGCTCACGAACATAATCAGATTCCGCTGCTGCCAGTGAACTTCCTAAAACAAACGCCCCTAGAAACAATAATAGACTTCTCATTACCTTACCTCCAGTTTTGTACAAACTGTCTAACTGAAGGCCTATCCAAAAATCAAATAGAAGCGCGCCCCAATATTCGCCTGGCGAATTTTACGCGATCTCAGACCAACCCTGACAAAGTCCTAACAATCTCTGTGCGCTGCAATGAAAATCTATCAGAACATATTTTCACAGCGAAATCCGGCCAGAGGATAAACCCTCAAAAACCGAACCTATAAAGAACTACAGGCTAAGGCTGGACATATCGATCACAAAGCGATGGGCTGGATTTCCTTTTGTTAACTCACCCCAAGCCTGGTTCACCTGATCAATATTGATCATTTTGCATTCCGGGTGAATCCCGTGTTGAGCGCAAAAATCCAAAACCTCTTGAGTTTCGGCAATGCCACCGATTAACGATCCTGCGATTCGACGACGGCCAAAAACAAGAGGAACCGTCATGATCTCTTCCATCGGCCCAATTTGACCAACAAGAACCAAGCTTCCATCCACGTCAAGAAGAGGCATATAGGTATTAAAATCATGTTTTACAGGGACCGTATCCAAAATAAAATCAAAGCTGTTCGCCGCTTTCTGCATTTCGTCCTGATCCTTCGAGCACAAGATACCAGTTGCACCAATCGCTTTTGCGTTTTCCTGCTTGTCCTTTGAACGACTGATCACAGTCACTTCCGCACCCATTGCCACAGCTAATTTGACCGCCATATGACCAAGCCCGCCCAGCCCGATGACTCCAACCCGAGTCCCCGGCCCCACCTTCCAAGCCTTTAAAGGGGAATAAGTTGTAATACCAGCACACAAGATTGGAGCAGCCGTTTCTAAGCTGAGGCTTTCAGGAACCTTCAATACAAATTCCTCACGCACGACGATATTTTTAGAATACCCACCTTGGGTGACTTCCCCAGAAAGGCGGTCACGGCTTCCATAGGTTGCCGTCAAGCCGTTCCGACAAAACTGCTCATCACCCTGCTCGCATTGATCGCAGTTTTGGCAACTGTCGACCATACAGCCAACGGCCACATTTTCGCCGACTTGATATTTCTTTACATCAGCCCCAATCGCCGTCACTCGCCCAACAATTTCGTGACCTGGGATCAAAGGGTAAGGCTGCTCGCCCCAATCGCCGTTCACCGTATGTAAATCCGAGTGACAAATTCCACTATACAAAATTTCGATAGCCACATCGTTTGGCCGTAAATCTCGACGATTAAAATGAAAAGGCTTAAGCTCAGCGCCCGCAGACTCAGCGGCATATCCGATAGATTTCATATAGTCACTCTCCTGAATTGATTGAGATTTCGTTGGTCGATGAATACTCTCAGTGAAAATCAGAAAGACTTCATTACACAACTAGGAAAAGGACAGGGTATATTTCGGACTCAGTGCAGCAATCTCGACCTATATTCCCTGTTGTTTTCAGTAAAAAGAATTCAACAAAAATGAACTCTTCATTGTCCGGCGGTGTTGTATATACAAACATCGAGGTCGACATCCAATGAACCAGAACGCTATCACATTCGTTCACCATCAAAATAGCCTACTCTCTTTGGCAACTTCTATTTTGAAGTGCGATGAAGACGCCAAAGACCTGGTGCAGGATGTCTTTCGTGAGCTTCTGGAAAAAAACCAGGCCGAGCACACACGGTCCTACCTCTTTCAACTTGTCAGAAACAGATCGCTCAACAAACTCAGATCGCGCAGCAGATACGAAAAAGCCCTCAGCCGGTTTCGCGACGCCTTTGACTTTCTTTGGCCGCAACAAACCTCGACCAACAATCATTTAATCGATGAACTTCACAACCTACCTAAGCCCCAGCAAGAAATCATTATGTTACGCATTCATGCTGAGCTTTCGGTCCGCGAGATCGCCGAAGTACTAAAAATACCCGAGGGCACTGTGAAAAGCCGTATTCACACAGCTCTTGCGCAACTTCGCAAAAACATGAAAGGACGACCCCATGCCTAACTGGTCACCTACAAACGAAGAACTTCTTGCCTTCGTTATGAACGACGCCGACCCCAAGCTGAAAGAAAAACTAGAAGCCAGACTGGCAGCCCAACCAGAGCTTCAAGCTGAGCTTGCAGAAATTGCATTTATAAAGTCACAGCTCCAATCACAGGCCGTCCTGCTATCAAAACCAAGATCTGCAAAACGCCCTTTCAAACGAATGGCTTGGCAATTTAGCCTTGCCAGCGCCGCCTTTGCCTTAGGACTGTTTGTTGAATCAAAACTAAATCTTTTACCCATCACTCCCCACGAACCCCAAACAACACAACATGCCGCTCACATGCCGACATTAAGTTGGGATACGACGCAGCCTGTTCCATTTATGTAGGAGCCTCCATGAAACGACTGACAATAGCCATCTTCTTACTCAGCCTAAACGCCCAATCGGCCCCTAAGCGCTTTGACAAATCCAGCTTTGAAAAAGCCCTTA
>NYZX01000107.1 GCA_002686065.1 Pseudobdellovibrionaceae bacterium
CCACCCATCACGTTATCTTTTGGGTTCCCNCCAACNTCNGGNCCNAGATCNTANAACACTTCCGAGCANGGNCCACANGGNCCGGTATCGCCCATNCGCCANAANTTNTCNTTTTCGCCGAAGCGNTANATGCGGTCCTTNGGNATGCCTTCTTGTTTNTGCCAGATGTCGGCNGCTTCNTCNTCNGTTTCAAANACGGTGACNTANAGNTTNTCNTTNGGNATTTGAAGNGTGTTNGTNANANAATCCCAGGCGTANTGNATNGCTTCGGACTTGAANTANTCACCGAAGGAAAAGTTTCCCATCATTTCGAAAAAGGTGTGGTGGCGGGCTGTAAATCCGACATTTTCAAGGTCGTTGTGTTTTCCTCCGGCGCGAACACATTTTTGGGCGGTCACGGCTCGTGGGTGGTCGGCTTTTTCTAGTCCGGCAAAGATATTTTTAAACTGGTTCATCCCTGCGTTGTTAAAAAGCAGGGTGGGATCGTTATGAGGAATCAGCGAACTGCTAGAGACCTGGCGGTGATCCTTGGACTTGAAATAATCGATAAAACTTTGTCGGACGTCTTGGCTTTTCATACTTCCCGATATTCCTTCTGAATGAACTGTGTGCGTCCGTCATTCGTATCATATCTTGTTGAAATTATTGATCTGAAAAATATCCAGTATGTCCCTGTTCGGGCGGGATCGGTGGCTGTATATGGCCTCGTTTGAGCCTAGCCTAGGATTTCGCGGACGGTTTCAGATAAAAAGCCTCGGCTTGCAAGAAACTGCCAGGCTTTTTGTCGGGCTTGGTGGTCTTCGATAGGTAGTTCGCCAAACTTTCGTTCGACTAAGTCGGTGGCTTTTTGTAGCTCGACTTGGCTGTCCGAAGGCACCGAAGGGAGCCCCTTTTGGCGCAGATAGTTCTGAATATACAAATAGCCTTTGTTTTTGCGGTCGAGTTCCGCGGCCACTTTTTTTGCTAAGGCCTCAGGTGACGGAATCCAATCAAGTTCATGGGCACGTGCAATGACCTGCTCGACCAATTCGGAATCAAACTTTCTTAAAAGTTTATCGCGTAGTTCTCGTTCTGAGTGATCGCGGCGTGAAACGTAGTCAGCTATTTTGCTGATCGCTTTTTCGTAGTTTTCGTCGCGTTCGATATCCCATTCCATGAATTTAGATATAGCTGGCCATTGGAAGAAAGCAAGGGAGGGTTGGGTCGATCGTTCTTGGATCTCCAAAACGGGATGTTGCGTTAAACACATTGTTCAGTGCCGATCTTAAGACATGAAATGTCACTTCACAGAGTGATCGCTGTCTATCAGGTCAACACATCCTGTACTTCGGCGATGATCGGCTGGCCGTATTTGTTCATGTTGAGTCTGAGGCTGGCATAACTTCTGCTTTGTCCTAAGGGCAAGCCCGCACACGCGGTTTTCCGGAGTTCAACATGAAAGCTGTAATCTTAAGTTTGCTTGGTTTGTTTTTGTTATCGTCCTGTGAGGACGGGGTGCAAGTGCCGATCACTGGTGAATTGACCAAGGAAAAGTTCGAACACGCCGAGTTTCAAATCGATCAAATTCTTCAGCGAAGCCAAGGAATCGCCATTCGACTGGTCTTGAACTCGGAAGGTGGAAGTGTGGTCGAAACCTTGAAATTTATTGAAAAGCTGGATGATCTTCGTGATCAAGGCGAGCGCTTTTACACAGAAGTTCGTGCTGGTGGCCAGTGCTCATCGGCTTGTGTCATGCTGTTTTCGGCTGGTGACCGCCGGTTTGCAAAACCCAACAGCCAGTTTATGGTTCACGCTTTAATGCCCGAGATCGAGCGAGCGGACGGCCAGCCGGTGACGCAGGCTGATTTAGGGCGAGTCCAAGATCGGTTTGCCAAAATGTATCTGGCGCAACTGCGACGAAGCTCTGAGGATTTTGCCGATGAGGTCGAAAGTGAAGGGCTTTTACTTGGATTCACCACAGCTGATGCCAAAGGGAAGGTGTTCAGTGGAAGTAAACTGATCAGCGCTTATGGCGACCGGTTTATTAACGCGAAACGTGTCGATCAAGATCCTCCTTATGAGGTCATCACTGTATCGGCTGGAAAACTTTTATTGGCTTCTGAAAGCGGGTACTGACAACCGTTCTTAGATTCGTCGTCCTAGTTCGACAAATTGGAGGCCCGTTAGATGGCCTCGTCCTCGTCGTCGGATGGGGCTTCTAGTTCGATGTCACCAAGGTTATCCCATCCTTCATTTTGTTGGCGACTGACGTTTTCGTTTTGCTTCACCTTCGAATGAGCTGTCCCGATCCCGCTGAATTTGATATTAAAATCGTCTGGGTTGTCACTCAGTGAAAGAGCTTCGTCTCGGTCAATGATGCCGGCCGCAACAAGCTCCATCAAGCTTTGATCAAAAGATCGCATTTGGGAGGTGTGGTATCCTTCTTCGATCGCTTTTGGAATTTGAGACGTTCGCTGCGAATCCGTAATCATTTCACGAATGCGTTGGTTTGCAATTAAGACCTCTAGGACAGGAGCAAAACCGGATTTATCTTTCTTTTTTGCGAGCCGCTGGCTGATGACGGATTTCATCACAGAGGCCAGCTTCAACCGGATTTGGTTGTGTTCATCTGCTGGGAAGGTTCCCAAAATTCGGTTAATGGTTTCCGTTGTATTGACCGTATGAAGNGTCGCAAAAACCAAATGACCTGTTTCNGCTGCTGTTAAAGCGGTCTTGATGGTTTCACGGTCACGTAACTCACCAATCAAAATGACGTCAGGGTCTTGCCTTAGGGCNGCTTTGAGCGCCATTTCAAAGTTCGGGGCGTCCACACCGATTTCACGCTGTGAAATAATGCTTTTCCGGTCTTGGATGAAGAATTCGACAGGGTCTTCGATGGTCAGGATATGTTTGTTTTTTTGATGGTTGATATGATTCAACATCGCGGCAATGGTCGAAGACTTTCCNGACCCTGTGGCTCCGGTGACCAAAACCAGGCCTCGTTCGTACAAGGCGANGCGTCCGACGACTTCAGGCAGCTTTAGGTCTTCGATACTTGGAACCGTGCTTGGGATATGTCGAATCACCACNCGTGTGTTGCCTTGTTGCGAAAAAATATTGAAGCGAAANCGACCGACACCTTCGACAGTAAATCCCATATCCAATTGTTGGTGCTCTAAAAATTCGGCCTGTTGGCGTTCGTCCATGATATAGCTGGACATCGTGTAGATTTGATCGGCGCTTAAAGTGGGCAGCTTACTTGAAAGGGGTCGTAGTTGACCATGCTTTCGGATAACGGGAACAAGTCCTGCCTTTAGATGAATATCGCTGGCGCCCTTTTGTGCGGCGAGCTTCATGATTTCCGAAAGCAATCGATCTGGCGATAACATTCATTCCCACTTTCTTGCTATTTCATGCCGTATTTCCTACAGCGGGCCTTGACTGTTTATCGGTAATCGGAGACTTAAACCCCAGTCCTAGCGCGAAATACAGCCTTTTTGCGTAGGACCTTCGTCGCGGTGTTGGGGGGCACGGATGAGATCTATTTTTCTTTGCTTAGTTAGTCTTGTTTTGCTGTCGTCTTGCGAGGAAGGGTTCGAAATTTCCATTTCTGGAAAATTGACGGAATCCAAGTTCGAAAAAGCGGAACAGCAGATTGCGGAATTGATCGAATCGACTGACGGTGTTCCGATTCGCTTGGTTTTGAATTCAAGTGGGGGTGATGTTATCGCCACCTTGAAGTTCATTTCAGGTCTAGATGTCCTTCGTGCCCNGGGTGAAAGCATTTACACCGAAGTCCCTTCGGGTAAGCAGTGCTCATCGGCCTGCGTGATGTTGTTTGCGATTGGTCAAAGGCGCTATGCGGACTCAAACAGCGAGTTCTTGGTGCATGCCTTGTCGGTGAAAGGCGAAGATCTTTCGGTGGCGCGCCGACGTCAGATACAGCAAGATTATGCCATGAGGTACTTATCTATTCTTCGTCGGGCTTCGGCGCAGTTTGCCGCTGATATTGATCGTCAGGGGCTTTTGCTGGGGTTTACTCAGCGTGATCGTCGAGGGGTGATCTTTCGAGGAGAAGAGCTTCGCCAGCGCTACGGAGCTGATTTTATAAACACAACTTCGAGCGCGAACTAAGTCTACTGATTTTCTTGGTTATCCCAGGCGGTCAGCTTCGGTCCGTGTAGATAATCCGAGATCAAGACCATACTGACTTCGTGGTTTCCATCTTTGTATTTGTAGCTGTAACGGCAGGTGCCGCGCTGGCTTTCGAATTCGGCTAGGTCGGTTTTTAGATTTTTTCTTTTGATGAAGTCTTGCACTTTTTGGTCGGCGTGTTGTCGTGTGATTCCGCATTTATCGAAGGCAAGATCCATCACAACGGGCGAGGCAAGTGGGCCACCCGTAAGTAACATAATACTTATAACAATCTGTGTTATCCGGCGGCGTCGCTTCATGGGCTTAGATTGCGGGGATATTGCATAGGTGTAAACACCCAATGATGAGGTCTAAAGGTTTAAGTTAGATTTGGCGCAAGATCTGCTTAATCATTCAGCTGATTTTAAGTCTAGGGCACAAGATATTGTTACAACCCCCTTTGACATACACTAAACTTACACATACATTTCTGGAAGAGCTCTTTGACAGTTTTGATAAACAGCGAGATGAACATCCACAATGACTGACAGCAAGACCCAATCAGCACCTCATTTTTCTATCGATTTATTAGCGACTTGGTTTTACCTGGGGAAGATCCCCAAGGCTCCAGGCACCTTTGGCACATTAGGTGCGATTCCATTAGTCCTTTTGTTTTTTACCTTCGGGCCCATGGTTTATATGGGGCTGACGTTTGTCCTGGTGTTGGCCTCGGTCTTTATTGCGCAGGCCTATGAAAACGCCAAAGGCACTCACGATGCCAAAGAAATCGTTATCGATGAAGTCGTTGGTTTTTTGATCACAATGACCTGGTTACCAGCGACCTGGCAAAGTTTTGCTTTGGGTTTTTTGGTGTTTCGGTTTTTCGATATTTTGAAGCCCTTTCCTGTCGGTTACTTGGATCGCAAAATTCAAGGTGGCCTAGGGGTTGTGGCTGATGATGTGATGGCTGGAGTTTTAGGAAGCCTTTGTATGCAGGTGATTTACACGCAAACAAATTGGCTGGGGCATCAGCTGGTTCACACCTCTTAAGTTTTGGTTGTTGGGGATAGACATGAGCTTGGTCGATTTTGATGTAGCAGCTTTGAAAGAAGGATTCGCCTTACACGCTTGGACTTTGGGCTTTGCAGAAAGTTGCACCGGCGGCTTAATGAGCGCCTCGTTGGCAAGACATTCTGGGGTGTCTTCTTTTTTTAAAGGAAGTGTCGTCAGTTATGCCGGGTCTGTGAAAAGCCAAGTCCTAGGAGTTCAAGCTTCGACCATGTTATCGCAAGGACAGGTCAGTCGGCAGACGGCCAAGCAGATGGTCGAAGGAGCAAGGCAGGTTTTGGATGTGGACTGGGCGGTCAGTGTGACCGGAATAGCTGGTCCGAGCGGCGGAACTGTGGACAAGCCTGTGGGGACTGTGTGCTTCGGCATCAGTGGCCCGGGCTTTGCTGAGACCTATCAGCAACTTTTCAAGGGAAACCGCGAAGAGGTGCAACAGCAGGCAGCTCAGTTTGGTTTTGAGCTTTTGTTGAAGGCTTTGGGAAATAGATAAAGCCACATTGAATAGTTTAAGTAAGTAATAGTTTAGAAAACGAAAAGAACAATTTTAATAACAAATTATCATGGACGCTTTCGTCCGTGAGTGGGAGATAAAAATGGCAACATCGCAAACAAGCGCAGGCAGTGACAAAGTAAAAGCTTTAGACTTAGCAATTTCACAAATTGAAAAACAGTTCGGTAAGGGTTCTATCATGAAGTTGGGTGGTGATAAGTCACTTCATGATAACGTAGGGGTTATTAGTACGGGCGCACTGAGCTTGGATATTGGCTTAGGGATCGCTGGTCTTCCTAAAGGACGTATTGTTGAAATTTTTGGGCCAGAAAGTTCTGGTAAAACAACATTGGCTTTGTCGACGATCGCACAAGCACAAAAAAGTGGTGCGACGGTTGCGTTTGTCGATGCGGAACATGCTTTGGATGTCAGCTATGCGCGTAAGCTTGGTGTGAAAGCAGACGAAATGCTGATTTCACAACCAGACACGGGGGAGCAAGCTCTTGAAATCACAGAGACCCTTGTTCGCTCGAGTGCTGTTGATGTGATCGTCATTGACTCGGTGGCAGCTTTGACTCCACGGGCGGAAATTGAAGGAGACATGGGCGATAGCCATATGGGTCTTCAAGCTCGATTGATGTCACAGGCACTTCGTAAGTTAACAGCGATCATCAACCGCAGTAACACCTTGGTGATTTTCATTAACCAAATTCGAATGAAAATCGGTGTCATGTTCGGTAACCCTGAAACAACAACAGGTGGTAATGCTTTGAAGTTTTACTCGTCTGTTCGTTTGGATGTTCGTCGTATTGGTGCCATTAAGTCAGGTGATGAAGTTGTTGGAAACCGAACGGCTGTTAAAGTTGTTAAGAATAAAATGGCACCTCCGTTTGCGAAGGTGGAATTTGACCTTATGTATGGCGAAGGGATTTCTTTAGAAGGCGACCTTCTAGATCTTGGTGTGAAGAAGAACTTGGTTGAAAAATCAGGAGCTTGGTACAGCATCAATGGCGAGCGAATGGGACAGGGGCGCGATGCCGCTAAAGGGTTCTTGAAAGAAAACCCAGAAATGGCTGTTAAGCTTCGACAGGATATTTTGGATTCTTATGGGATTGGTAAAAAGCCTTTAGATGCAGCTGGATCTGAAGACGCGAGCGAAGAAGCCATGGCTAAAACGGCACTAGCGGCGAAAGCGGCAGAGAAGAAGACGACGAAGAAGTCGAAGTCAAAAGCTTAATTTTTTATAGCTAGTTTGAATGAAAGCCCCGACGGTCCAAACTGTCGGGGCTTTTTTTTGAATGAGCTGGCTACAGCTGGCGTTCTATGCGGTGGTCCTGGTCTTGATGCTTTATTTGCCCCTTTAAGGCTTCTTCGATGCTCCAAGCGGCACTCATGGTTAGGACATCGTTATGCTGGGTCGCTGAAATCTGAACGCCGGTAGGCAATCCCTGGCTATCAAAGCCGGTTGGGACGGCTGTCGATGGGAACTGTAGATAGTTGAATAGGGCTGTTGGGGCAAAGTCAAAAGGCCTAAAGGTTGCACTGTTGTGTTTGAATGCCGTTCTTGGATGAGGAGGCGTGATCAAAATGCCGTTGTCCCCCAAGGTTTCATTCAGTTTATTTTCGACCTCTTTGGCTTGTTTTAGAAACACGTCTTGAACTTTTCCACCTTTGGAAAGTAGTTCCCCCAGGCAAACCATTAAGGTGTGAAACGACACCGTGTGTTTGTCGATCGTAGCAAGTGCCAATTCTTTTATGACCGTTGAAAGCCTTGTGACGCCGACCTTTTCTGTGAACTCAAGGCCTTCAACGGTTGACATGGTTGTGGACCAATGAAGAAAAGTGTCTTTAAAAATCGAGCCGTCGAAGTCTTGGACGTCAGCGCCAAGCTCTTTTAGGATTTGACCCGTTTTACGAACTTCATCTTGAAGTTCGGGCTGAGTTTCAGCGACGAAGCGATAGGTCGGGTTGGGGCATAGAAAGACTTTTTTGTTCTTCCAGTTTAAGTCAGGCTTAAAGTCGTAATGGGCTTGTTTGACTTCTGTGTCGATGCCGTCGGCACCAGCAAGTAGGCTCATAAGGAAGAACATGTCTTTCGATGTTTTCGTCATTGGGCCGACCGTGACATAGGGGTACCGGTTGCCGGCGAAGTCTTGCATTTTATCGTTCGTCATCGGGATATGGCCGGTATTGGGAACGACTTTGTTCGTCGGTTTGTGGCCGAAGATGCCACAGAAAAAAGCCGGCATTCGAATGGATCCACCAATATCACTACCGATGCTGAAGGCCGTGCCGTTTGCGGCAAGCAGGGCGGCTTCACCGCCACTGCTTCCACCAGAGGTGCGGTCTAAGTCATAAGGGTTGTTTGTTCGGCCGTAGACTAAGTTGGTCGTCTCAAACCACATGCCCCATTCAGGAATGTTGGTCAGTCCTAAGGGGATGGCTCCGGCGTCCATGGCTCGAGCTATGACAGTGGCCGTGTGCTCGGCTAGGTTGTCCTTTGAGCGTAAGGAGCCGTAAGTGTTTGGGTAACCTTTCAATCCAAACACCTCTTTGATGGAAAAAGGCACGCCCAGCAGGGGTGGGAGCTCGTCTTTTGGGGTCGACATAAGGACGTCATCCGCTTTTTTCGCTTCTATGCGAGCTTCGTCAAAACGAGGAACAACCAAAGCATTTAAGGCTGGGTTGATTGATTCGACGCGATCGATGAATAGGTCAGTCACTTCGCTTGGTTTGACATCTTTGCGATGAATTTTTTCGGCAAGATCTAAAGCGCCGAGTTTTAAAAGTTCTTTCATGGGGCCTCCAAGAGTCCAGTGCAAGCCGTGGGTGGCTTTCGGACCTAGAATTTCACAAAATCAGTACCCTGATAAGGATAGATTTTTCAAAGAGGGCCTTGCTGTCTTTGGGATCTGAACTTGTTATTCCAGGTCCGCTTGGGCGGTTGATGGGGCGCGGCCCATCCGTATACCGGAAGCCCGAGAGGGCATGCGTCAAGATTTAGAGGCGAGCTTGTTGATTGTCCAAGATGGCGTAGAAGTCGGATCGCTGCTCGGGATAGACTTTGAGGGCTTCTCCGATGACGGATTCGGCAGCATTATGTTTTCCCATTTCGCTGAGGCCGAAGATCACAGATCGAAAAACATGGGCGTCGGCTTTGCCACTTTTAATCAGTGAGCGTCCGTGCTCGATCCATTGTTCTGGGCTAGCACTCATTTTAGTAATTAAAAAATCGAGTTGAGCAAACAGTGGGGAGTTTTTGAGTTCGATGGGGAACTGCTTTAGAAACTTCACGGCGGCATCTGGTTCGCGGTACTTGATAAGTGTTTTGACGATGGACTCAATTGTCGGTGGATCGTACTCGCTTGTAATCATGGCGAATTGAAAAAGCTCACTGGCTTCGTCGACTTCACCGGCATTAATTTTAAACTTAGCTGCCGCCATAAGGGCCGCTGCCATGACCTTGATCAAGCTTTTTGGGCGCTCGTCCATCTGACGGTAAAGTTCATACAGGTCAGGGATATCGTCACCGTTTTTGGTTTCAATGGCCATTCGAATGGCATGGGTCAATTTATCTGGACTGGTGGGGTAGTGGCTTAGTAAATCGCGCCACACTTTATAGGCTTTCGCCATTTGTTTTTGGCTGGAGTAGATGTCGTACAGTCCTTTGAGGCATTTAAAATGAAGCGGGATATTTTGTAGGCCTTCGTGGTAGGCAGCGATCGCTTTTTCGACCTGGCCTTGTTTAAAGTAAGCGAGCCCTTCATAGTAAAGTGCCAGTGAGGGGCGGTCCGTCATCTGCATGGCCTGTTCCAGTTCGGCGTGGGCTTCATCGTACTTTTCGTCATCAATCAGCTGTCGAACAAGGCTGATCTTTTGAAGGTAGGGAGGCGGGTTCATCCGTTGGTCTGCCGCTTCTGCGATGAGGGTCTCGATTTGCTGCTGAGAGATGGGCTTTAGAATATAAAAATCGACGTCTTCCTCTTGAGCTTCGGCGACGCGGGCCTCGTTCGAGGTCCCTGCGACTAAACCAAAAATCGCAGTTCGACCTTCACGTAGGTGATCTGCTTGAATGTTTCGAAGCTCGCTGCCTAAGCCTGTGTCCAGCTTGTATTCTGAAATGACAACTTCAGGTTTGCTTTTTTGGATGATGTGAACTGCTTTTTCAAAGGTTCCAGCCATATGCAAACGGTTGTTGTCGATGCCAATGTCCTTCAATGCTTTCGCAATGGACAGCTTAATGGACCCGGAGGGGTCGACAATCAAAGCGGAATAGCCTCGAAGTAAAGAAGAGAGGTCTTTCTGTGTTGCCATATCTATAAGGATATCGGCTCGGCACACTATGAATAAAGCGCGAGATCGGCCACAGTGGCTATCTTTATGGAATCTTTGTGAAATGGAATGGAAAAGGTGGGGCTCCTAAATAGCCCTTTTAGAAAGCCCCGTAACAAATTTCCCAATCTGCAGGTTAACGATAGCCAAGGGTGGCTGAGGGAGCAGTTAGAAAAAAACGACTGACCAACACCCAACAAAACTGGCAGGGGTGCGTCTGAACAAATGTGGTTTTTGTCGCTGAAATGTTGCTGTGTTTTAAAGCTATCTCATTACGAGTGACATCGCTTGATCGTGAACCTCAGTTAATTGGGCTGGGTTCAATATCTTGGCTGTCTGCCACTGGTAGTCTGAGGCCTTCGTCCATCCGATCGATTCAATATGGGAACTCAGTTGCGAGCAGTTCGTTGTCAGATAAGTCTTATTCTGAGCCTGGCTTAGGCAAAACTGCGGGGCCTGAGTTTCTTGAAGAATTTGGGTTTCAGGATGTCCAGAGCCGAGTGTGCAAATGGTGACCGGTGTGAAGTGGGACTGTAAAAATTGAAGAGCTTTCGTGTGAAGAACCTGCGCGCCCGCCTGGCACATTTCTAACAAGAGTGGCACAGATGTCTGCGTGATTGGTTGAGCGGTCGCTACTAGTTTTGGGTTAGCGCTGTACAGGCCGGAAACATCTTTCATGATGTAGCAGTTTTCAGCTTTAAAATAAGCTGCCATGGCTATCGCTGTGGTGTCGCTGCCGCCTCGCCCTAAGGTGGTGATTTCTTTTGTGTCTGGGTCGACGCCTTGGAAGCCGGCTAAAACCACGACGCGGTCCTTAGCGATTTCTTCTTCAACACGAATGGGTTTTATCTGTGAAATACTTGAGTCGCTATGAGGTCCCTTTGTTAAAACCCCAGCTTGGCTGCCTGTGAAGCTGATCGCAGGGATACCTAGGTCAATCAATGCCATTGTAAGCAGGGACATGCTGACTCGTTCACCGGTTGAGATCAGCATATCCAGTTCGCGCTGGCTTGGTGAGGGGCTGACTTCCGAGGCTAGTTGTATCAGCTGATTGGTTTGGCCTTTCATGGCACTGATGACGATGACCTGAGGCTTTCCCTTGCTTGCTTCAGACGCAATAAAGTCAGCCACCAATTTGATGGATTTTGGGGATTCAAGGAGGCTGCCGCCGATTTTTCTAACGATCATTTTTTAGGTCGAAACGCGTTTCATGTATTGGCTGACTTGGGTCACTTTTCCCTTGGGGATTCGGATCCAATAGCCCTGTATTTTGCTTGGTATAAAGCCATGCTTTAACGAGGGATTCAAGCGTTTCAATTCCTTGTGGCTGATATCAAGGTGAGATGCCAAATTTTTTAGGTCTGTCCCACCGCGGGCGTAGACATATTCGTAGGAGTAGGGCTGCATCGGTGACAGGTTTTTAAACCCATACAGCTTGGGCATTTTAGCAATCAAGACCGCAGCGATCAGCTTGGGGATGTATTCTCGAGTTTCTTTAGGGAAGTCTTTTTTTGAAGATAGAACCCAGAAGTCCATGGTGTTGTGGCGACTAATCAACTTTAGCAGTCGACCTTCACCCATATTGTAGGCCGCAGCAGTAAGATGCCAGGAGCGGAAGATCTTATATAAGTCGGATAAATAGTTGGCGGCGGCCTTGGTGCTTTTTACGAAGTCACGGCGTTCATCAAGCCACCAGGTCTGTTGAAGCCCATATCGTTTCGCGGTGGGGCCAATAAATTGCCAGTAGCCGACGGCTGCAGCCGAGCTAACGGCATGAGCTGAAAACCCGCTTTCAATCAGGCTGATATAGGCGAGGTCTCTTGGGAGCTGCTTTTTTTGAAGATGGCGATGCATCAGGGGTAAGTAGCGGTAAGACCGTTCGAGCCGGCTTTCAAACCAGCGGCGACCGTTTCCTTGAAAGTATTTGATCCAGGTTTGGACCTTCTTATTGTAGGTCACGGGAATGTCAAAGTGAGGTTGGTGGTCGATTGAGGTCATCGGTAGGCCCTGACGAGGCGGCACGGCGGCTTGGCTAAGGCCAGGACAGCTAAAGAGGGTAAACCCGATTGCAGTAAATAATGAGAAGCATCGACGTATCACAGTCTTTTCATGGTAATGGGCTGGAGGAGGCTTAGCAAGGGCAGTGAAAATGACGGATCCTTGGCAGGTCAGAAAAATGTCGTCAAATTTTTAACCGGACCTCGACTTTTGGTCTAGGGCCTTTGTCGAGTGCCTGCCAAAGCCTGCCAGTTCAGTCCTCGGGTCTTTTTATCTGGAACTTTAGTGCCCAGACCTTTGTAGAGTTTCTTTTGTTTTAACCGAATTTGGTACGCGAGTTGCTCTTTACCTTAGCAGTTGGGGTGCTTATGAGTACAAAGGGAATCTACACAGCATTAAGCGGAGCGATGGCTCAGGCCAATCGTCTAGATACGATCGCGAACAATCTGGCGAACGTGAACACCGCTGGCTTTAAGAAAGATAACCAAACTTTCTACGAATACCTTACGGCTCGTGAGAAGACTCCAGATGTGATCCAGGTTCCTAGGATTCCGGCTTCTATAGAAAGCTTTTATGATGTGCAAGGTGGCGACCGCGGTTATGTCGATGCCTCAGGAACCTACACTGATTTTAGTCAAGGGACGCTAAAGGCGACGGGAAATCCGTTGGATTTAGCGCTAGAGGGCGAGGGTTTTTTCGAAGTTCTCACTCCACAAGGGGTACGCTTCACGCGTGATGGGTCTTTTAAGATCGATCCGCAAGGGAGGCTCGTGACAAAGCACGGGTTCCCGGTGCTGTCTCAAGGGGCGAATCAGCCCCCTGAGCAGCGTCTTATTCAGGTTGGTAACGGAAATGTGACCGTTGCCTATAATGGGGACTTCTATGTTAGCGGTGAGCAGGCCGCAAAGTTATCGGTTGTCCAGCCGGATAATCTTGATGCCTTAGCCAAGGCTGGCGCAGGCTTGTATTCACTAAAAGATAATTTTGAAACGACTCTTGTCGACCAGCAGGCTCGCGTCCACCAAGGGCAGTTAGAAGCCAGCAATATCAATGTCGTGCAAGAGATGACAGATATGATTTCGGCCAACCGTGTTTTCGAAAGTACTCAGAAGGCCATCAAAGCCTTTGATGAAATGAATCGAAAGCTGATCAACGAAGTGCCAAAGACGTCTTAAGGAGCTAGCTGATGATTAAGTCACTGAACACTGCCGCTACAGGAATGCAAGCTCAACAGACCAATATGGACACGATTGCGAATAACATCGCTAACGTTTCAACCAATGGCTTTAAAAAGGCTCGTGCCGAATTTGAAGATTTACTATATATCACTGAAAAAGAGCCAGGTGCACAAACTGGGGCCAATTCGATTTCACCGACAGGTGTTCAAGTTGGACTAGGTGTTCGGACCGCCGGTGTTAGCAAAAATTTTGTTCAAGGTTCGGCCAAAATAACAAATGCCCCTTTTGATATCGCCATTGAAGGCAATGGTTTCTTTCCCGTCCAAATGCCAAACGGACAAATTGCGTATACGCGTGATGGAGCCTTTAAGAAGGGGCCGGATGGACGCATTCAAGACCGTAACGGGAATGTGCTTATTCCGGAAATTGTTGTCCCCCCAAATGCATCGGGTATTGAAGTGTCTCCGAATGGTCAAGTGGCGGTGATTACCGCACAGTCGGCNGTGCCTCAAAATGTTGGAAACATTCAACTGGTCAACTTNGTGAACCCAGCAGGTCTTAAAAATATCGGTCGAAANNTATTTTTCCCATCACAAGCNAGCGGTGTCCCTCAGCAGGGTGCGCCAGGGGAAAACGGANTNGGTCAGGTGGCTCAAGGTCAACTTGAAATCAGTAATGTGAATATCGTGGAAGAGATGGTCAATATGATCTCGGCTCAACGGGCCTACGAGACCAACTCGAAAGTGATTCAGGCGTCAGATCAAATGCTTCAAAGCATAAACAACATCAGGTAACGGCATATGCGTGAATGGGTATTGGGTGTAGGTAACATNTTATTCTTGCTGGTTGCCATTGGGCTAGCCAGTATCGAGGCGAAAGCAGAATCGGTTGCGACATCAACCTTAATTGCGCGAACACAGGCCTCTCTGCCGTCAAAACGGACGAAGATCACTCTTAAAGATCTGTTCCGGGACTCAAATAAGGCGACGGATGCCTACCTGTCTAAGATCGTTATTGGGAACGCACCACCAGTTGGCGAAAAACGAATATTCACGCGTATGGCGGTGTCATCCCTTCTTCGTCCCCATGTGAAAAGCCTGACGAAAAGTCTATTAGCAAAACCAAGAATTGTTCTTCCGGATCAAATTATTGTTGAAACAGCGTCTAGTACGTTTTCAAAAGAAGGGGTTGCGTCTCAATTGAAGAAGCATTGGGCGGACTTGTGTGGAAGCTGTGAGGTCGACATTGTCGAGCTGGTCTTGCCAAATATCGACGGTGGGTACCTCAGTTATAAGATGGATCTAAAAGATGAGCTTCCACGCGGAAGCTTTTCCTTGCCACTTCGTGTTCAAGTTCAGAATGCACGCCCAAAGATCTATTGGATTAGTGGTATGGCTGAAATCTATCAGCAGGTTCCTGTCTTGCAGAAATCAGTTCATTTGGGCGACATCATTTCTGAATCAGATGTTGAATATCAGCGTCGAAATGTGACCTATTTGAACAATGGTATTCCGCCTAAAGATCAGTTGAATGGTCAGCGCGTTCGACGATTTCTTCGTGCCGGTCAGATTCTTTGGTCCTCAGATATCGACCGACCTAAGGCCATTGAGCAAGGTGATATCGTCAAGGTGGTTGTCGATGGTGGAGCTTATAATATCAGTATCATGGCGCAGGCTCTTCAGTCTGGCTATGTGGGTGACTCAGTCACTGTGAAGAATCCCGAAACAAAAAAGGTCTTTACGGCCAAAGTGTCTGCACAGGGTGAGGTAACGATTCAATGAAGAAGCTGATGATTCGCCTGGTCCTGGCGACTTTATTTGGATTTATGTTTTCATCATGTGCTGGTTTCGGTCAAAAATTGAAACGGTGGATGGGTGGCCAGCCTGAACCGGCTGCTCAAGCTCAGGCCGCGGCGGCCAGCTCAGGTCCAAAGTTTTCTGAAAACCCCTATGTGAACCCGGGGGCTCGACGACAATATCGGCAGACCAAGCGATCAATTGCTGAAGAATCACAGCTGGAATCTAAAGCGGGATCACTTTGGGTAACAGAAGGCCAAGGTGCCTATTTGTTCGCACAGAACATCATGCGAATGATCGGTGATCCTTTGAATATCATGATCGAAGGAGAGCCTAAAAAGCAACTCGAGGCGAAGGCAAAGGTCATTAACGATCTTTTAAAGAAAATCGAGCTACAAAGATTGCGCCGGTTGGCTAGTCGGGCCGCGGGACTTCCCGCCGAACCAGAGTCCGAAGCTAAAGGTGCTGCCGGAGCCGGCGGTGATGGGGATGAGGCTGAGCTGTTTCCGGTGAAGCGCGTTCCGACTCGAATTACAGAGCGGCTGGTCGACGGAAACTATCGAGTGAAGGGTAGTCAGCCTTTTATGATCGGGACACGTGAGTTCAAAGTGATTGTCACCGGTATCGTGCGTGCTGAGGACTTCAATGAAGAAGGCACGTCAGCATCGAAACTGCTAGATCCAAGTTTTGACATCGTAAGCTCACGTAAAGGTAAGGATGGCGAAATATGAAATCACTGATCACTTTATTGATTTTGTTCACATCCACTTATGTGTTTGCTGCGAGATTGAAAGATATTGCAAACGTCCGTGGAGTACGAACGAACCAACTTGTTGGGTATGGTTTAGTGGTTGGTCTGAACGGAACGGGTGATAGCGCAGCTGAATTTACCAGTCGAAGTATGAAGCGCATGCTAGATAAAGTAGGTATGAAGATTGGTGACGGCGAGGTGACCAGTAAAAATGTCGCCGCAGTGATTATCACAGCGTCACTTCCACCTTTTGCTCGGGCTGGTAACCCGATTGACCTGACGATCAATTCGATCGGTGATGCCTCCAGTCTACGTGGTGGAACCTTGGTTCAGACGCCTTTGCGTGCGGCTGATCAACAGATTTATGTCGTGGGTCAGGGGCCGGTTTTAGTTGGATATTCACAGGCCGGGGTTCATGAGACCGTCGCTCGGATACCAGGCGGTGGAATCATCGAGCGAGACATGGGCAGTGAATTTGCGGGACGAAAGATGTTTCGTCTGACTTTACATAATCCAGATTTCACGACGGCGGCTCGTGTTGCTCGTCGAATAAATATCGACCTTTCAGGTAAGTTTGCGACAGCCAAAGACGCGTCGACGATCGACCTTGTGACTCCTCCTTCTTACGAAGGAAAGGGTGTCGAGCTGTTGGCGATGATCGAGTCATTACAGGTGAATCCAGACAAGCACGCTAAGGTGGTTGTCAATGAGCGCACGGGAACGGTTGTTGTCGGCGAAGGTGTACGTGTGACTCGAGTTGCGATAAGTCATGGCAATTTAACAGTGAAAGTTGGAGGCAAAGATAAAGGGCCCGGTGATTCAGTTCTTGTGATCGACAATGCCGCAAACGTTGGAGATCTTGTCAAGGCCATGAATCGTCTAGGAGTCAGTCCTAAAGACCTGATCACGATTTTACAGAGCATCAAAGCAGCTGGAGCTTTGCACGGGGAAATCGAGATTTTATGAAAAAGGACTTAGAAAGCACTTGGATTGGGGCTAACATGAAGTATGCATCGCGGGGCGTTTTATTGTTGATGCATACGCCTTCAAAATTGAATGAGTTTGAATTTGTGAAGAACACATGGATGCGTTCTTCACTGGGGGTCGGTGAGCTAGAGAGCGAATGCCAAGGATGGTCAGGAGACTCATGTTTCTCGCAGGAAACAGTGGCGAAAGTTCAGTACTGG
>NYZX01000108.1 GCA_002686065.1 Pseudobdellovibrionaceae bacterium
GGTCCACAGTGTAAGAGTTTTCTCCGTGAATGGTCACATGGACGGCGTCAGTGTCGCCAAATAGGTTGTGCATATCGCCCAAAATTTCTTGATAGGCTCCGGTTAAAAACACGCCCATGTAGTAGGGCTCGTCTTCACTGATCTCGTGCACCTCTAGATAGTCTTGGACATCACCGGTTTCAGTATCGATAAAACGATTCAATTTGCCGTCAGAATCACAAGTTAAGTCGACCAGAATGGCGCGCTTAGAGGGCTTTTCTTGTAGGCGGTGAATCGGCATAACCGGAAAGACCTGCTCTAGGGCCCATGAGTCCGGAAGGGACTGAAAGACCGAGAAGTTTCCGTAGTAGGTATCAGATAAAATCTTATGAAGTTCATAGTGAAGATCTAGGTGATCTTCGTGTCCTTCGGCAATTCGACTCATTTTTGAAGCAATGGCCCAGTAAAGGTCTTCGGCCTTGGCCCGCTGTTCAAGGTTAAGGACCCCGTAAGTAAATAGCTGAAGGGTGTCCCGTCGCTTTTCAATTAAGTCGTTATAGGACTCGTTCAGGTTNTCGATACCTAAAGTTTCATAGATGTCAGCCAGGTCGCGAACCAGGGGAGTGTCTTCTTTGCCGACCGAAAAGCTAATGGTTTCGTGTCGTAGTTGNTTTTTACCNAGGATATCGAAAACTAAAATGGACGTGTGAGCAACAAGAGCACGGCCAGACTCCGAGACAATGATCGGGTGAGCAATCCCTTTGTCGTTACAGATTTGCTGAACAATCGAGATCACATCGTTGGCGTATTCTTGTTCGTTGTAGTTGGTTGANCTATCGCTTTTNCCAGAGCCATCGTAATCGATACCCAGTCCGCCGCCGACATCAAGGTAGCGAAGCTGTGCGCCCATTAGCTGAAGCTCGGTGTAGTACCGGGCAGCTTCTTTGATGGATGCTTTAATGGATTGGATTGACGGAATTTGCGAGCCGATGTGAAAGTGTAAAAGCTCCAAGCAGTCAATTTGTTCGGTTTCCTTCAGGCGATTCACACATTTGACCATCTCAGACGGAGTCAGTCCAAACTTCGAGCGCGCGCCCGAGCTTTCGACCCAGCGGCCCTTTCCGCGTGAGTTCAGTTTTGCGCGAAAGCCAATTCGTGGTTTGACCTGAAGCTTTTCTGCGGCTTTTAAAATAAGGTCTAATTCGTCATAGCGATCCATGACGATAATAATATTTCGTCCCAGCTTTTTGTATAAAAGCGCGGTTTCAATGTAGTCCGTGTCCTTGAAGCCGTTACAGACGATCAAGCTGTCGTTGTCATCGACCATGGCTAAGGTAATTAAAAGCTCGGGCTTGCTTCCAGCCTCGAGCCCTAGCTGTCGCTGCTTACCGAATTCACGAATTTCTTCTAGGACCTGGCGCTGCTGGTTCACCTTGATAGGGAAAACCGGCGAATAGCGGGCTTGGTATTGGTATTCCTCGATGGCATTCTGAAAGCAATCCGATAACAGTTGAACGCGCGAATTAATAATATCGGAAAATCGAATCAGTAAGGGCATTCGAAGCCCGCGTTCACGCAAGTCTTCAACAAGCTGTAAAAGGTCGATGCTTTGACCATTGTTTAAAGGCGCTTTGACTTCGACGTTTCCGGCTTGATTGATGCCGAAGTATTCGCGACCCCAGTCGCCGATTCCGTATAAAGAACTGCTTTTAGAAATATCCCAACTCATATTTTTTACTTCGCTATCAGGTTTAGAATTTTTCCTGGTTTATAAATCACTTTCACAATGTTTTTGCCTTCAAGGGCATTTGCAACAGCGCCGACCTCTTTGGCCATGGCAACAGCTTCTTCTTCGGACGTCTGGTCCGTGACCTCAATGGTACCACGCATTTTTCCNAGCACTTGTACGCCCATCGTTTTTACGTCGTCGACGACCAAATCAGGGTCGAAGTCGGGCCAGGGGTGGAAGCAAAGCTCGGTGGNTTCACCCAGCTTTTCCCAAAGTTCCGAGGCCATATGCGGAGCAAAAGGGTTCAGTAGCTGCATCAAGGTCTTAATCATATAGGTCGGTCGGACTTTTTCTTTATAAAGTTCATTGACCAGGATCATCATGGCAGAAATGGCGGTGTTATGACCCATGTTTTCGATATCTTCACCGACCTTTTTGATGGTCTTGTGAAATGTCTTTTCCAGATCCTTTGAGACCTGGACGTCGTCCTGGGTGATCACCTGCCCTTCGTCATCAACGGCCAAACGCCAGACACGATCNAAAAATCGTTTNACTCCTTCGATNCCGGTGGTCGACCAAGGTTTGTCACGCTCAAAAGGNCCCATAAAACAAATATAGGCACGAAGGGCGTCTGCGCCGAACTGCTCGCGAACATCATCCGGGTTGATCACGTTTCCACGCGACTTGGACATCTTTTCGCCGTCGGTACCAAGAAGCATCCCTTGATGGGCCAACTTATGGAAGGGCTCTTCATGGGTGACAAGGCCGGCATCAAAAAGCACTTTTTGCCAGAAACGGGCGTACAAAAGGTGGCCGACGGTGTGCTCGGGGCCGCCGACATAAAGGTCGACGGGCATCCAGTAGTCCTGGGCCTCTTGGCTAAAGGGGGCATCGTCGTTGTGTGGATCGGTGTATCTTAAAAAGTACCACGAGGATCCAGCCGATCCGGGCATGGTGTCGGTGATCCGAAAGGCGGCTTTCCCGTCTTTATCCGTGTAGTTAACAAAGTCATCAACGCGCGCCAATGGCGGCTCGCCTTTTTCAGACGGCTCGTAATCGGCGACGTCTGGAAGAAGCACGGGAAGTTCGTCATCAGGGATGGCTTTTAGGTCTCCTTCGGGAAACTGAACCACAGGGAAGGGTTCGCCCCAATAGCGCTGGCGGCTAAACAGCCAGTCGCGCAGTTTGTAGTTCACCTGCTTTTCGCCCAATTGGTGTTCGACCAGGTAGTCGATCATTTTTGAAATCGCTTGTTCTTTATTCAGTCCGTTTAAAAAGTCCGAATTAACAAGTTGGCCATCGCCGGTGTAGGGAAGTTCATCTTCAGACTGCACAACGCGAACAATGGGGATTTCAAATTGAGTGGCAAATTCAAAATCGCGTTCATCATGGGCCGGGACGGCCATGATGGCTCCGGTTCCGTAGTCCATCATCACGTAGTCGGCGATCCAAATGGGAATTTGCTTTCCAGTCAGTGGATGAATGGCATAGCCACCGGTAAAGGCGCCGGTTTTTTCGTCGCCTTTTTTGCGGTCCACTTCGCTTTTGACAGCGGCTTTGGCGACATAGTCTTTAACGGCTGTCGCTTGTTCGGCCGAGGTGATTTGTTCAACCAAAGGGTGCTCTGGTGCCAAGACCATGAAGGTGGCTCCAAACAAGGTGTCTGGTCGAGTGGTGAAAATCTCAAGCTGCTCGTCGAGGCCATCGACCTTAAAGCGAACCTTGGCGCCTTCAGACTTACCAATCCAATTTTTTTGGCCTTCCCGTGTTCGATCGGGCCATTCGACCTTGTCTAAGTCTTCAAGCAGGCGATCGGCATAGGCGGTGATTTTTAACATCCATTGTTTCATTGGCAGTCGAACAACAGGGTGTCCACCGCGTTCGGACTTACCATCGACCACTTCCTCGTTCGCAAGAACGGTACGCAGTGCTGGGCACCAGTTCACAGGAACTTCTTTTTGGTAGGCTAAGCCCTTTTCAAAAAGCTTTTTAAAAATAAACTGAGTCCATTTGTAAAATTTCGGGTCGGCGGTCGAGACTTCACGTTGCCAGTCGAAGCTGTATCCAAAGGACTGCAACTGACGACGAAAATTCGTGATGGCATCTTCGGTGGTTTTGGCTGGGTGAATCCCTGTTTTGATGGCGTACTGTTCGGCCGGAAGACCGAAGGCGTCGTAACCCATAGGGTGTAAAACATTAAAGCCCTTTGCGCGCTTATATCTGGCAATCACATCTGGCGAGGTATAAGACGCTAAATGTCCTACATGCAGTCCCGATCCTGATGGATAGGGGAACATATCAAGCACATAGTACTTGGGTTTGCTGGATTTAGATTCAGCTTTAAAGGTCTGGTTATCGACCCATTTGGTCTGCCATTTTTTATCAATGTCTGCGAAGGGATAGCTCATCAGTGTCTTGGCCTCGTCAGGGGGTTCAGATAAAGAAAATTCTAAGGATTTAAACTACTTGGATAACCAAGCATCAGGTTGTGGTCAATCTTGGACCGGGGCCAAGGGCAAGATTTTAGGAATTTTTCAGGGCCACGATTTAGGAGCTTTTTGCCCATTCAATCGTCTTGGGATGAGGCTATAAACCCGTAAAAGATTCGGGCTTAGCTAGGCTGCTGATATCATTAGGTTATGCAGGGTAAACTGGAAAATCAAAATCGCCGGATCCTGGTTGTCGATGATGACCGGATGGCTCAACGTTTGGTTCAAAAGGCGCTGGAATTCGAAGGCTATCGAGTCGAGCTGGCCAGTACCGGGCAAGAGGCCTTGGACAAGGTGCGAACGTGGAAGCCGCATTTGGTTTTGCTGGATGTGAATATGCCGGAATTGGATGGCATTGAAACCCTGAAGTACCTGCGACAACAGCCAGAATATATTTCGACCTTATTTGTTTCGGGCCGTTCGAAGATCGAGGACGTGGTTCGTGGTTTAGATGCCGGAGCGGATGATTACGTCACAAAGCCATTTGACGTGGTCGAGCTTTTGGCACGAGTTNGAAGTCAGCTGCGAATTAAAGACCTTCACGATAATTTGACCGAAGCCAATCAAAAATTATTGGCTATGGTGGATATTGATGATCTGACTGGGTTGTTCAATATGCGCTCGTTGTATCAGAAGCTNCAATTGGAGCTAGACCGAGCCAGTCGCTATGGCCGACGCGTCGGTGTGGTGATGATGGATATGGATCATTTTAAAAGTGTGAATGATGAAAATGATCACCTGTTTGGAAGCTTTGTTTTATCGGAAGTCGGCAAAATCATTAAAGCCAATATTCGAAAGGTGGATTTTGCGGCTCGTTACGGAGGCGATGAGTTCTTGATTGTCCTCACCGAAATCGAGCTGGAAGGGGCTGAAGTTTTCACTCGGCGTCTAAAGGAAAAAATCGCCAAGCATCCTTTTAAAAATGACCTTCACTGTAGGACATTGACCTCAAGTATTGGCTTTGCCATTACAGACTCATCCCACCCGGTTGATGCAAAAACATTGGTCCGCTTTGCTGACCGTGCTTTATATGAAGCGAAAGAGGGTGGCAGAAACACCATTCGGTACTATGATTTTCGTGATGAAGCGAATCATCCTGAAGATCCAACCAGTGCCGAACCGGTTTTTAAAGCCGTCGACGCCGAATAAAGCCTTTCACGGGCTTAAAGAAATAGAAGCCTATGAATAACCTGCTTGAACCCTTTTACGTCGACCGTCAGTTGANTCACTTTAACATTCAGACCCTTGTGATCGAATCGAAGGTCTTGAAAAAGAACCCCCTAGGGGATCCAACGAAACGCTTCAGCCCGGTGCTTGTGCCTAAAAATGTTGATAAGCCCTTGTCGGTCGTTTTGGTGCTGGCTGGCTTTAGCGGAAATGGGACAAAATATTTTAACCAGCGNTTCCACGATCCGGGCTTTCCAGAAACCTTAGATAGTTTGGTTGAAGCCGGGCAGGCACCCAATTCGGTCTATGTCTTTGTTGATGCTATGACCTATTGGGGAGGCAGCCAGTTTATAAATTCAGCCGGCTGCGGTCGCTATGAGGATTATCTGTTAGATGAATTGCTCCCTACCTTGGAAGGTCAGTTGCTGATTGATTCAAGTCGGGTCGCTGTCTTTGGTGGNTCGAGTGGTGGTTACGGGGCTTTGCATTTGGCAAGCAGTCATCCGCAGCGGTTTCCCTATGCTGTGGCNATCGCACCAGATAGTTTTTTTGAAGCCAGTCTTTTACCNGAAGTCAGGCAGGCGTTGTACGCCATCAAAGAGCTNGGCGGTGTCGAAGGCATGAAGCGAAAGCTAAAAGCCGGACGACTGCAAAAGCGACGAGATTTTCACACTCTGATGAATGCGGTGGGGATGGCTTATTGCTACTCGGATAAAATAAAAAAATCGGAACCCCAGTGGCCCGTTGATATGGAAACCGGCGCTCTTAAAAAAGACATTTGGAAGTCTTGGCTAAAGCACGACCCAGTGGTGTTTTTAAAAGAACGCCGATCGAAGGTAAAAAAGGTTAANGGCATTTATTTGGACGTGGGCACGCATGATCAATACTGTTTGCAGTATGGGACAAGNCAGATTTTTAAAGTGCTGAAATCAATGAACGCTAAGTTTTCCTACAGTGAATTNGACGGAAANCATTTCGACATCAGCTTGCGCCGCCCCGAAGCCTTGGCCTGGTTAAAGCGGTATCTATGATTGCATGGAAGCGAACGTTTTTTGTGCTGCTTGCGGTGATCGCCGTTTGGGGTGTCAGTGCCTTTTCGTTGTCGACGTTTAGCGTTTCCGAGCTAAAGCGGATGTCCCAGCTTGAATTCCCCCAGGNGACAAAATTCCAGATGGTCGAATCTGGTTATTTCAGTTTTCACTTAGATGCCCAGGTTTTTATTCCGGCGGCGGAGCTTTCAGATTTTGTGCAAAATAATGATTTGGTTGAGGATGCACTTCGACCAGGTCATTTTCAGGTAAAGAAGTGCTTGTCTGAGGGCGCTCATTTTGTCCGTGTAGAACTGAACGGTCAGACAGGGCAGGGGCATATTCTAGTTTTGACTCCTGATGCTGGAGGCACGAATCCTTGTCGTCCTGAAACCCATTCAGCGATTTAGTCGGGGCTGAATAGTTCGGTTAAAATCCACTGATGATTGCTTTGTTTGACGTGAACCAGGGTGGCGTTTTCAATGCGGGCCGATTCTAGGCCTAGCATTTCTTGCAGAATCATCCACACGGCCCCGTGTGCAACAATCAATTTGGGGCACGGGTGGCTTAGTGTGGCGTTCATGCCTTGAAGAACGCGGTTTTGAAACTGGGTTCTGGTTTCGCCTTCAGGTGGGTTTTTGCCACTGAAAAAGTCCTCTTTGATCTCTTCAAACGGAACGCCTTCCCATTTTCCGAAATTCCACTCTTTGATGTCTTCTTCGATGAAAGCTTCCAATTTTAGGGCTTCGGCGGCATAGGCGGCGGTGGTTTGTGCGCGAACAAGAGGGCTCGTCACCAAGGCTTGAATAGGTAGTTTGGCTTCTGCCAGAAATCGCCCGACTTGCTCGGCCTGACTATGCCCAAAGGGGCTTAGTTTGACGTCCCACGAGCTGCCAGACATCTGGCGTTTCTCATTGGCGGTGGATTGGGCGTGCCTTAAAAAGTAGAACTCTTTTAACTTAATAGCCACCGGCAGCTCCTTCGGCACGGGAATCAAAGGCCCCTTGTAGGCGGCCGTTTTGTGCGCCAACGGCGTAGACCCGGGCCATCCATCCGGGCTCGATATTATGGCCGCGCTTTTTTAGCTCGTTTAAAGTTTCGGGGGCAAAGCGGTTGCCATCGATAATGACTTTGTCCGGTAAGAACTGGTGGTGAACTCGGCGTGCCTGAATGGCTGAATCAATATCTTGGCCGCGGACCAGGTAGCGATAAAGGGCATGAAATACACCCGTGATAATGCGTGGGCCGCCAGGGGCTCCCAGGGACAAAACAATCTTGCCGTCTTTTTCAATCAGGGTTGGGCTCATTGAGCTAAGGGGCCGTTTTCCGGCGACCACTTCGTTGCCTTGCCCTTGGATCAGGCCAAACATATTGGCTTCACCGGGGCGAGTGGTGAAATCATCCATTTCGTTGTTCAAAGAAATGCGATACTTGTCGGTCACCACGGCCGACCCAAACCCACCATTTAAAGTGACCGTCGACGAAAAAGCTTCGCCCTGATCGTTGATCACACTAAAGTGGGTTGTTTCATTTGATTCGTTAAATGTTTTTTCCTTTAAAGGCTTCAGTTGAATGGCTTTTTTTCGTTTTAATCCTTTTACCATGGGATCTAGATAGGCATCAGATAATAGCTTATCGATGGGGTTTTTATGAAAGTCGGGGTCTCCAAGTAGGCTTCGCCCCCGGAAGGCAAGCTTTAAGACTTCGATCAGATAGTGAAATTCGTTAGCGCTAAGGCTTTCGGTGTTTTCAAGTTTGGCTTTTTCAACCAGCCGAAGGGCCGCTGCGATCACGACGCCACCACTGGACGGAGGCGGCATCATATAGGCTTTATGTCCCTTAAAGTCGGTGGTAAGTGGTTCAAGCCAGCGCACTTTATAGCTTTTTAGGTCTTTCATGGTGATGACACCGCCGCGCTTTTTCAGGCTTTTAACCAAGTCTTTTCCGATGCGGCCTTCATAAAAATCACTGGCGCCATAACTTCGGATGCGCTTTAGGGCCTTTGCTAGCTCGGGCTGTTTCATCAGCTCGCCCGGGGCATAAGAGGCTTCATTTTTTTTGAAAAAGGTTTTCGTTCCGATGGCATCAAAGCGTGGTTTTTGGCGCTCGGTCCGGTCGACCCAAGCGCCAAATAAAGGAAATCCATCTTCGGCAGCATCAATGGCGGGTTGAATGACTTTTTTCCATTTTAGCTTTCCGTACTGGCTGTGTAGTTCCCACCAACCGGCCAGCATTCCAGGCACAGCAACGGCCTTTGCTCCGGTGCGCGAGGCATCGTTTTGGCTTTGTTCAAGATAGAACTTGGGGTGGGTAGCCTTGGGTGCCACTTCACGGAAATCCAATACACGAACCGGATCTTTTCCCTGTTTGAACATGGCAAACCCGCCGCCGCCAAGGCTGGCGTTAAAGGGGTTGGTCACGGCTAGGGTCAGCCCCACGGCCACAGACACATCAATCAGGTTTCCGCCTTTGCGTGCGATTTCAAGGCCGGCATCGACCGCTGTTTGATTGGCCGCCGAAATCATAATTTTAGAGCTTTCAACGGGACGGGCCTCAGCCACAAACCCTGTTAGAAGAACAAAGACGGCAATCATATAAGATAGATTCATTACAGGGATCCTTTTCAAAACGGGGTCAGCTTGATGTGATTTGTTTAGCCTGATCGGGCCACCTAGGTGTTAATTACAACATGTGGTCCATGGAATTTGAACCGATATGAGCCCTGTCTTGCCGGTCAGGCTGTGCTGGGGACTTTCAGCTTGCTCCAAATACCGGGTGTTTGTTATCAACACATCATGTCACGCGGAAAACAGACCACGATCAGTAAGTCACGGGAGCTTCCCAAGCCCAACGAATATGTCTTAGCCCTACTGGGCGAGCTATCTGAATGGGCCTATTGCGAAGAAAAATCGCCAACCTATAAAGGTCGCTGGAAAAAAGAGGTCTTTCAAAACGAAGCCCCATTGGACTTAGAAATCGGCACAGGAAACGGCTATCACTTTGCCTATTACGCCAACTCGAATCCGCACCGAAATTTTTTAGGCATCGAAATCAAATACAAGCCTTTGATTCAATCCATCCGTCGGGCTTTGCGTAACGAATCTAAAAACATGCGCATGCTTCGGTATAATGCGACGATGCTGCCGGACCTATTTGAAGAAGGTGAATTAGATAATGTGATGATTCATTTTCCGGATCCATGGCCGAAGTCAGGGTGGACCAAGCACCGCTTGATTCAAGCCGAATTTTTAGAAACGCTGTTCAAGCTGCAAAAGCCGGGTGCTGTGGTCGAGTTCAAAACCGATGACCGCGATTATTTTGACTGGTCGGTCGAACGTTTTGAGGCCAGCCCCTATCAGGTGACTGGCCTCAGTTATGATTTGCATCGGTCCGAGTTTGCCGAAGGCAATTATAAAACCCATTTCGAAAAGCTGTTTCTTCGAAAAGGGCAGCCGATCCACTTCGCAAGGCTGCTTAAGCCGACATCCGATCAATAGCTTGGGTTACAAGCGGATTGTCTTCATTGGGTTCAAAGAATATGGAAAAAG
>NYZX01000109.1 GCA_002686065.1 Pseudobdellovibrionaceae bacterium
AGTTCTGGCATGTGGGCCGCGATTTCAAGCCCGACTCAAGCTATGCCAAGCAACACCCCGAAAATCTTTGGCCAAAGGAAGTCGAAGGCTTTCAAGACACCATGACAAGACTGTTTCGCGAACTCGACGAAACTGGCCAAATCATGCTTGAAGCCCTAACACCAAGCCTTGACCTACCAAAAGATTATTTTCGAGACTTGGCTGGCCAAGGAAACTCGATCCTTCGCCTTCTTCACTACCCGCCGGTTCCAGACGACGTCGACCCGAACTGCGTTCGCGCCGCCGCACACGAAGACATCAACCTGATTACAGTCCTGGTTGCCGCATCCCAGTCTGGACTTGAACTTCTTGATCGTGATGGAAAATGGCTTCCCGTGGAAACAGATAAAAATAATCTTATCGTCGACGCCGGCGACATGTTGTCTCGAATTACAAACGAAGTAATTCCGTCCACCACCCACCGCGTCGTCAACCCGACAGGTCCAAACTTAAGCCGCTACAGTATGCCGTTCTTTATTCACCCGAATTCAGACGCCATGTTGAAGTGCATCCCTTCTTGTATCGGTGATGGTGCTAAATATCCTGAAATCCTAGCGGATGATTTTTTATCGCAAAGACTGAAGGAAATCGGACTGCGATAGTTGAGATAAGCTGGGCTTGAAAAAGTACTTTGTATCGGCCCATTTCGAATCGCTTATCAATGACCCCTTAGCGCGAATACGAACCCAGTATTCGCCAGGCCCCAAGGCAGTCTTCATTGCCACCGTCGGGCTCGCGCTGTCCCCTTTAAACAATTCAGACCAGTCCTTTTGCAAAAGCTTTCGAAACCGAACCTCTACTTCATAGGTTTTGGCCTCGGGCACTGCCGGCCAAGCCACTTCACTTTTTGAAAGACTCAGTTTTTGCATATCTGGAGTCGTTAACTGACGCCCGATAACTGTGAAGGTCCTGAAGCCTCCCCGTGACTCTTGTAAAACGTCCGAGCTTTGCAGAACATCTACTCGCCATTGTAGCTGCTGCCCAACTTGAATCTTCTTAATGGTTAAGCTGGTCGATGACGATGTATAGGATTCAATTTTTTCGCCACGCTTTAGCTGCAAAACGTAGCCAACACTATTCTTAACAGCGTCCCATCGGAACCGTATATCCAACGCAGGACCTTTCGTGTACTTAATAACCGCCCCATCGGCGGGGAACTTCTCAATGGGTGGCAAAGGGCGAATTCGAACCTCTTCCGGAGACGACCAATCACCAGGATAGCCTTCCTCATCAAATCCTCTCACTCGAAGCTGATAGGAACCTTCCGGAACTTCGACATCCAAAACAGGCTCTTTCGTTTGAAATTGCAAGGCCTTCCCACGGCCTGGCTTTAGCTCGACCTCGTAGACCGCGACTCCTGGAACCTTTTCCCACTCCATATTCAAACGACCGGTTTTGGCATAGGAACCGAAGGAAACCAAAAGTATAAACAGCGAAAGAAAGCCTCTCACTCGTCCGGCCTCAAGGACTTTTCACTCATAGACAAAGCAAAAGCGACGGCGGTTTTTGTATCCATTACCGGACGAGCCTTCTTAGTGGCGTAGTTATAGGCGGCCTCGAAATTCTTTGCACTGGTAGGACCGAACTTCAATATGGAGATGGTCATTTCAAGGCGCTGTTGCACAGACAGACCAAAGGGCTTTCTCGACAGGACACCCTGCAACCGGCGAAAGTCAGATAGCCAGCCGTCCTTAAACAAATGACTTTGCTGAATCAGCTCCGCCCCAACGCCGGCACAGACCGTCTTTGGAAGGTTCCATTTTTTATCTAAGCAATAAGAGACAAAGCCCGAGAAATCTTTCCAGGCGACTGACGCTCGCCCCTGAGATCCCTCAGCGACGATCATTGCCAGGTCCAAAGCGGTTTGAAATGGCATGTTCAAGGTTTCCAGTAAATAACTTGAAGCCAATAGACGACGAAACAGCTCCACTTGCTCACTATCGAAGGCGGACATTTTGGTTGCTAGTTTCAAAGCTGCNGGAATAAAAACACCCAACTCTTTTAGCAACTGAAAGCTGGAGGTAAAACGATCGGCTGCTCCATCACAATTCGCAGATAAGGTCTCCGCAATCTGATGTTGCTGCGTCGAATTCAACCCAGAATCCTGAACCTCACCTAGAAACTGACGGACACGAATATACTGTTCGGTCGAGCGACACACCTGAAGCTGCTTACCACCAACATCAATGAGTTCCTTTTTCGGGGCNGCCATGACTTGCGCCACAACCAAAAAACTAAGCCCTAAAACATGACCATAGCGGATCATTTAAAACGCCCAGGAAAGCATAACCTGCTGATGCAGATTTCCAGAGGTGTCTTGCCCAACNCCTAACCGAGCGATCGGTCTATAAATCTCACGCTTATGACGTCGATACTCATCCAGATTTTCAGAATAGGAGTGATCAAAAAACAAAGGCATAAAGGCCGAAACGATTCCCAAGGCACCAAGCATAGTTCCCGTTCCGCCCTCTTCGTCATCAAGCAAAATCGCATTCGCTGCAACATTAGTGACTATGGAGACATACTTTGCACGCTTCACCAGTCGCCCCGAACGAACTAAAGCTCTTTCCGCAACCCGCTCCCGATAAAGCTGGTCGCGTTTACTGTTGCCCTTAATCGCTCGCACGTTCGTTAGACCTGATTGATAAGGCCGCTGCGACATCAAAATCCCACCACTGACCAACCAAAACAATCCGATACCCGTCGTAATTTTCGCACGATCATCGAAGTCATCCTCGTCGTCGGCTGCTCCTGCTAATTCTTCGGCTGAAGGGTTTGGACCCAGGTCGTTTTTGTATTCGGCCTGCAATCCATGAAGCAATGTCATCAAGCCGGAGCCCATGAATGTCCAATGTGTATGCCACCAACTCTTGGACTCTTGACTCGCCAACTCTGCGACACGCTCTGAGGCACGAGGCACAACTTGCAACTCGGGGTAGTCGATAGAATTCAAAATTTGATCGATAGACTTGTCGCTTTCAGCGGCAAGTAGAGGCNCAGAAAACAGTGAAAGCAGAAAAGCGATTGCGAAACATATCCTCATGAAAAGCCCTCATTCTAACTAAATATCAATGGATGATTCACAACCAGTGTGAGCACCCNCCACAACCAAATCAAGCTTGGACACACAACCTTGGCTTTGGCCCGAACCCGNGCACNCTGCACNCCATGTCATCACGAATCCTTATCCATGCCAAAAACAACCATGCGATTAGCTGCATAGCCCTATTCATTTGATGAATATTTTTTGTTCTCGTTTTTCTCAGTAAATCCAAGTCCTTATGAGGTTTTGTCAAAATCCTGAAAAACAAAGTGTTTGCGGACACTGCGCGTTTTTCCTTACAAACGACAAAACTAGACGAATAGGGGGGGATATGAAGCTAGTTCTGAAATCACTGATCGCAGCAAGTGTTTGCGCAGGTTGGACACAAACCAAGGCCGCAGACGAGGGCCAGCTCGACATCGTCGAGGTTCAAATCACCGAGGTCGAACAAAAAGACGAGCCGATGGCTTCGTTTGCAACGGGACTCAACGATCGACCCTTTGGAGATTGTTCGGCGCCAGGTACAGCGACGAGTTCGCAGTCTGGAGGACAGCCCGACCCAGGAGGTATCGGCGTTATACCAGATCCTGACACCGGAGGGGACCCCTACGACGACAACTATGGCGGAGGATGGGGACCACCTATTAGCCCACCAAACCCTGCGAACGAGGTGATGGATCTCATTGACCGAGTCGTCAATACCCTNGACCAAGTCTGGAACCTCATTGCCGAGAACCGACCAACGGTTGAGNTCACCTCAACGGCCGCTAACGCCTTGCCTCAGGGTTTGCACTGTTGGCAAGACCTCGAAAACTGGCAAATACCACGAACTAAATTGTTCCATGTCGACTTTAGAAACCGAAGTGGTCATACGGCTGTGAGCTTTGATTACTCGATTGTATTTGTCTACGGGGGCTCTATCGATGGCCGGGGGCAGTTCATCGCATCGGCCAAAGTGACTCCGAAAAACATTTCCGTACGCATTCCCTACAAGCTCAACGTGAATGTCGAAGTTCCGACCGTCTTAAATATGGGATCACGGGAGAACCCTGTCGCCGGTATGCAAATGCTTATCAACTGGAAAGTCTCGACCCTATTTCGCGTTCAAATGGGCTCGGAAAATTTTATGTTGAAAGGTGATGGAGACATCATCCACCTTGAAGGCCAGATGTACTAAAGCTTCGGCTAGCCCTCAAAGCCAAGGACGGTGCGAGGGCACCTACTTAGCCTTGATCTTATCCAAATCTTTCCATCGAGTATCAATACGATCTTTGATATCTTCGAAATCAAAAGGCTTTGGCAAGCACTCGACTTCGTCCCCGGGAATCTCATCCCTATGGGCCGAAATAAACATAAAAGAATCCCGATCAATAAGCGATTCTTGCTGCGCTTTTTCAAATAGTTCATAGCCCGTCATTCGAGGCATCTTGTAGTCTGAAACGACGATATCAACAGGGATTTTTCGAAGAATCTCAAGCGCTTCATAGGGCGAGTTAGCAAGCACCACATTGCAATCCTCAAAAACCCCAGCCTCTTGGATGATCTCTAGGATATCAACTTCATCATCGACAAACATGACCGTACGCTGCTTCGACGTCTTCCCACCAGGGATATCTGACTCCACACCCTGTGTCCACTTGACGATCGCCGCCAGCAGCTGATCCTTTTTAAATGGCTTAGTCAGGTAACCAGAGCATCCGCTATTCAATGCACGCTGAAGCTCTTTTTCTGTGGCCGTTGCGGTTAAAGCGACAATCGGAGGGCAAACCTCACCTCGATCCGCATAGTGCTCCTGAATACGGCTAGCCGCACTGTAGCCGTCGAGGACGGGCATCGCCAAATCCATAAAGATCAAGTCGTAGTCCTCTAAAGAAACCGCTGCCAAAGCCTCAGAGCCATCGTTGGCAAAGTCCACCTGAAACCCAATGTTTTGACTAAATAGGCGTATCAAGTTTTGATTTTTTTCTGAATCCTCAGCCACAAGAATTCGCAACTCAGAATCGACCAAGTAATTCAACAGACGATCTTTGACCCCATCTGCAAAACACTCATGGGATGTAATCAACGGCAGATCGAAATTTACCTCAGTTCCAAAACCTGGCGCCGACTTAATACTTAGGTGCCCCGCCATAAATTCCACAAGCTTTTTAGATAAAGGCAGACCCAGACCTGTCCCCTTCTGAACCGGACGATCGCTTTGCTCTAGCTGCCGGTAAGGCTGCATCACATCAAGTAATTCGGACTCAGAGATCCCTATGCCGGTGTCTTTGACACGAAACCGCAATCGACATAAGGATCCCTCGGGAAGACAGACCTCCAAACGAATTTCACCTGAGTCTGTAAATTTACCCGAATTTCCTAGCAGGTTTATCAACACTTGTTGTAAACGAACCTGGTCAACAAGTATCCAAGGCGGCACTTTTTCATCGACCTCGCAGACAACGGATAAACCTTTTGCCACCGCCGGCGGCTTGATGATTTCAATGCAGTTATGACATAAATCGCGGATACGCGTTGAGTACAGTTTTAGGTCTTCTTTGCCAGCATCCAATTTGGACATATCAAGAATGTCATTCACAAGGTTCAGCAAATAAGACGACGATCTATTGATCTGATGAAGGGACTCTTGAATCTGTTCCCGTGTGAGCTTTTGAAACTCCCCATCCACATAATCCGAGATACCAACGACACTATTCAAAGGAGTCCGTATTTCATGACTCATCTTTGCCAAAAAATCAGATTTGAAATCAGCGTCCTTCTTGGCGTCATCTCGGTCGCGCTCCAGCTGAATTTCAAAACGCTTTCGAATAATCGAAAACTGGATTCGCTGATATAAATCTTGCTTTTGAAGCCCCTCTTTAACTAAGTAATCCTGCGCCCCATGAGCAACAGCCTTAGCTGCAAAATCCTCATCCTTTCGACTAGAAAGAATCAACAACGGGGTCGTACGAGGCAACTGTTTAACTATAGATGTGATGGTATCAAAGCCCTCAGAATCAGGGAGGTTCACATCGGAAATAACAACGTCAGACTCACCAAAGTAGGACTCGGCTTCGGATAAACGCCGAGTGACCCTGACTTCAGCATTATTGTTATAGCAATTTTTTAACTGCTGGGATGTCAGGAAGGCATGATCCTGATTGTCCTCGATCAGCAAAATCTTAGTGGCCTTAGGCATCTCGGCCTCCCCGATTTGGCAGTCTCGCCGTTTCCGCCCAAAACTCACAGATATCCTGCAAAACCCGCTTCAAATCAGAAAACTCTAGTGGTTTAGTCACATAGGCATTACATCCAAGCTCGTAAGCCCTTTCAATTTCCTCGGACCGAGTTGACGTCGTCAATACGACCACTGGAATAAACTTAAAAGCTGCCGACTGTTTCAACGCCTGAAGGACCTCAAAGCCACTAAGCTCAGGCAAGTTCAAATCTAATAAAACAATTTCAGGTAAGTCCTCGGCCGAAAACTCATCCAAAGCTTTTAAAGCTTTTACTCCGGTACTGTAGTGATCCACCATCACATCAGTACGTTTCTCTAGAATCGACCGAAACAAAAATGCGTGATCTTTATTATCTTCGATGAGACATATTTTTTTTGATTCTGTCATATCACTCCCTGCCTTTTAGGTAACTCGATGAAGAACCGAGTCCCCGCACTGTACTCTGGATCTATCCAAATCTTACCTTTATGGCGCTCAATAATTTTTTTTGTTATCGCCAGTCCCACACCCGCGCCTTCGACATCTTCATTGTCTAGACGTTGAAACAGCTGAAACACAGAATCGTGATACGCAGGATCAATTCCACGTCCGTTATCCTGAACAGAAATCAATGAATAATCGGGGCTTCTATGGGTCAAAGATCCAACACTCAGCTTTGGCGGAACACCGGGTCGACTATACTTTAGTGAATTTGAAATCAAATTACTAAACACCTGACGAAGGGAGTCTGCGTTTCCGTCCACCAAAGGTAAGGGCTCAATATCTATCGATGCACGGCAGCGCCCAACTTCAAGCTCCATGCCGTTGACGACGTCTCGGATCAAACCCTCGAGCTCGACATCTTCAGTATCAAACTTTCTTTTAGCCAGCCGAGACAGATCTAAAAGGCTATCGATCAATGCTCTCATCTGNCCGACATTTCCCTGGATACGCTGTAAGAAGTGCCTAGCTTCACTTAGGTCAGCCTCTTCATCATCCATCGTCGTACCTATAAGCTCGGCAAAGCCACTTATAGAAACCAAAGGTGACTTCAAGTCGTGTGATAAGGTGTGAACTAGGTTCTCCAATTCATCATTTTTTTCTTCTAATACGTGATGACTCGCCTTCAGTTCGTTTTCGAACTTCTTAAGTTCCGATAAATCCACCAGCGAAACCAGTATCATTTCACCGGACTGAGTCGACATGGTTCGAAGCGCAACTTCAACTGGTATCCGAACCCCGTCTACCTTGATAGCTTCCCCTTCATGCTTCTCGATCGGCTTATACCCTTCGAAATTTTGTTGCCTTAAACTAGCTGCCGCAATCACTCGCTCTTCTTTAATCGTCGGAATGATATCGTGAATGTTGGCCCCAATCAGATCCGCACGAATATAGCCGAACATTTGAATGGCGGCCTCATTACAGAAAAAAACCTGACCATGAAGCCGAGTCAAAAGGATCCCGTGAGGCGCCGAATCCAATGCCGTCTGAAACGTCAGCTCTAGACCTTTTTGGAACTCATGAAAGTAGATATGCTTATAGGCAATCAATCCACTACCCCAAATAGCGGCAATTGTAATACCACGGTCAAAAACATCAACGGTGGTCTTCTCGCCATAGGAAAGAAAAAAACCAACCACGGTGAAGACGGAAGCTATCGTCGAAAGCCATAAAAAATGCTTTCGATCACGAAGCAGGTAGATTCCGATAACGACAGGAATAATATATAGAACCGGAATCGACAGGGACGCCTTCGTCACACGGTCTAGTACCAAGACCGTGAAAAATAAGAATCCAACCAGGACCCAAAACAAAGGCGTCTCTTGACGGTTCACCTCTTTCATCTAAAGGACCCTGTCATCCTCAAAGCGAATCACAACTTTAGGGAGTATCGGTATTAACGAAAGTGCCGTTGCAATTGAAGCGATGGCCGTCACAACTTTCGCCACACCAGACAGATAATACTCAGAACGCCAGATGTTGACGATTTCTAGCAAGTGCGTTGTTCCGCAGGCTAAAATAAAAATAGAAAAAAGCAAGAAGACCTTATGAAAGGGCAAGCGGTTGTTAGACCGGTACACCACGTAGGTCAAAGCAATCGGAATAGAAAAATAGGAAACCGTAATAACAGCATCGGAAATCGCATGCATAGCCACAAGGTCGGGCCGCCATTGATAGCAGTGTCCATGTGGCATAAACTGACTGACATCAAAGTATTCTAACCACCGAGAAAAAGACGTCGTCACAATTCACCCCCATATCACAAACGTCCACAAATAAAGTTCTTTTGATTATAATGGAGGACACTAGCTTACAGGGCTACGGAAATTTTAAAGATTGGGTTAACGGCTTGAATAGCCCTGTAAATCGAGCTGATTCTAACATCTGGGTTAAGCGACCCGAGCTCTCTACGGTCAAAGTGCTCACGATCGCCTAAAGTGTCTCAATTCCATCGCGCAAAGAACCGCGCAGGATTGATACGGTTAAGACTATGACTTTAAACGAAGCAAACTTTCTCGCAATGAGTCGACCTTACTTTTTAACTGATCTAACTGTTTCTTTTGCCCAGCTACAACGTCTTCTGGAGCATTCTTCACAAAATTTTCGTTTCCTAACCGTTTGGTCAAACCGCTGATTTCTTTTTCGGATTTCTCGATGTTCTTTTCCAAGCGCTGAATCTCTTCATCGAAATCAACCAAGCCTTCCAATGGAACAATCACATCGACAGCTATTCCAAGGTATTGCACCGGGGTCACAGCGCATTTTGCCAAAGACCCGTCCGGTAAAATATCGCAACTTTCCAATCCAGCTAACCGAGTTATGGACACCTTGTTAGCGCTTAAAATCTTTTGCCCTTTATCGTCCTGCGGCGACAAACGAACCTTAATTTTCTCGCCAGGCTTAATTCGGTTTTCCCCACGAATGTTTCGGATGGCTGTAATTACCTCACGCACCAAATCCAATTCAAAGGCAATTTCCTCAGAGCCCAATTCAAGCAAAGCCTTGTCCGTCTTCACGGTTGGATATTCGTCGACGATTAAAGCTTCAGACCGGATAGGAAGTTTTTGATAAAGCTCTTCGGTGATAAACGGAACAAACGGGTGCAGTAAACGCATCACTCGGTTTAAAACCTGTGCCATCACTAACAGGGTTGCCTGCTTTTCAGCTTCGTTCTCACCATAAACAACAGGTTTCGAAAACTCCAGGTACCAGTCACAGAACTCATGCCATGTAAAACTATACAAAGCCCCAGCCGCATCCGAGAACCGATAGTTCTTCAGATCCTGATCGACCGCTTTTTCAACCTCGCCCAATTTGTGAAGAATCCAGCGGTCGGCATAGGACATATCATTCACGTCAGGCAAGGCATTCACGCCCTCAGCAGGAACCTCAAAGTCCTCAAGGCCAGCTAAGGCAAACCGGGTCGCATTCCAAATCTTGTTCATAAAGTTGCGGTAACCTTCAAGCCGCTGAGTCGAAAATTTAAGGTCACGCCCACTGGACATCTGCGACATCAAAGTGAACCGAAGTGCGTCGGCTCCAAAGGTATCGATCATTTCAACGGGGTCGACGCTATTCCCTAGGGATTTGGACATTTTCCGCCCTTGAGAGTCACGAATGATCCCATGGATATAGACAGTCCTAAACGGAACGTCGCTCATGAATTCAAGGCCTGACATGACCATTCTGGCAACCCAGAAAAATATAATATCGTGTCCCGTAACCAGAACATTTGTCGGATAAAACGTCTTTAAGGCTTCTGTTTCGTTCGGCCACCCCATCGTGCTAAACGGCCATAGCCCGCTACTAAACCAGGTATCCAAAACATCTTCATCTTGCCGCAACTTCTTGGACTGACAGTTTTCACATTCACTAGGGTCTTTCTCTGACACCACGATGTGCCCACAATCATCACAGTACCATGCTGGAATTCGGTGCCCCCACCAAAGCTGACGAGAAATACACCAGTCTTGAATGTTGTTCATCCAATGAAGGTATGTTTTCGTCCACGTTTCTGGCTCGAACTTCACCGTCCCACTTTCCACAACCCGCTTTGCTGGAATAGAAATTTCAGACATATTAACGAACCATTGCTCGGACAAAAAGGGCTCAACCACACAGCCCGTGCGCGAGCAATGTCCGACAGACAGCTGATGAGGCTCTTCTTTAACTAAGAACCCAAGCTCTTCAAGATCGGCCACAACTTGCTTCCGAGCCTTCGCTGCTGTTAATCCGCGATACTTTTCCGGAACGTTTTCATTCAACGTTCCGTCTTTATTCAAAATATTTATAAACTCAAGATCATGGCGCTTGCCAATTTCATAGTCATTAAAGTCATGAGCCGGGGTGATCTTCACCACTCCTGAACCGAACTCTTTGTCGACATAATCATCAGCGACAATTTCAAGCTTTCGATCCGTCAGTGGCAATAAAACTTTCTTCCCAATCAAACCCTCGTAACGTTCATCCGTCGGGTTTACACAAACGGCCGTGTCCCCCAATAGGGTTTCAGGACGAGTCGTGGCAACAGTGACATCACCACTACCGTCTTCAAGCGGATAGCGTATATGCCACAAACTTCCTTTGACGTCCTGATACTCAACTTCAAGGTCGGAAAGTGCGGACTCAAGTGCCGGAGACCAATTAATCAACCGAGTCCCCTTGTAAATCCACTTCTTCTTGTACAGATCGACAAACACGCGACGAACCGATTTGGAAACGCCTTCATCGAGTGTGAACGTATGACGACGCCAATCACAGGAGTCCCCCAGACGTTTCATTTGCTCGACAATACGATTACCGTACTGGTGCTTCCACTGCCACACACGATCGACAAAGGGATCTCGCCCCATGTCCTGTCGACGAACACCTTCTTTACGCAGTTCACGCTCAACAACACTTTGAGTCGCTATTCCAGCATGATCCGACCCAGGCAGCCATAGGGCATTAAAACCCGACATCCGCTTCCATCGGATAAGGACATCTTGAATGGTATGGTCCAAGGCGTGCCCCAAGTGAAGCTGACCCGTCACATTGGGCGGAGGCAATATGATACTAAATGGTGGCTTTGTCGAAGTATCATCAGCTTCAAAATAGCCTTTTTCTTCCCACCATTTGTAAATCCGGTTTTCTACATCTTCAGGAGAATAACGATCCGACAGCTCCATATGCCCTCTTTTTGCTAGGACAACAGGTATAACATAGCGGAATTTCGTTGAAAACGACGGAAATCAAGCCAGCTCATCAAGGGCTAGTAAGTACAGGTTGATAAAGTTTTTTGACGCCAGCGCCTGCGCCACAAAAGCCCCCTGCTCGGCTCGGTTGGCGACAAGCACCACCGGAAAGGATGGGTCAGCCGCCTTCGCTTCGACAAATTCTATCGCCTTATCTGCCTCAACCTTGGTTGCTCGCTGCAATAGTGAAGTAACTTCACTATCCATGACCTCAGAGGTCGTCAGGTCCAAAAACAAAAATGGCACCTGCTGAGTCAGAAGGTTACGAAGTTGAAACAGACTCAAATTCAAAAAATCTGGCTGCATCAGCCCCCTCCTAAGAATGCTTTAAAGCTGGCTTTGAAAGCGCATCGCTTGCAAGCACCGAAAAAGCCAAAAGCAAACCCAATAGGCAAAGGCCGCCAGCGACCCAAAACGGGAACTCGTGGCCCAGGTCTCGATAGATAAACCCACCCATCACCGGTCCCAAAATTCGACCCAAGGCTGAAAAACTTTGAGAGGTCCCCATGACAGCCCCTTGCTCCGACTTCCCCGCCAACAAGCTGACCAAGCCATTCAGCGAGGGGCCATACAAGCCCGAGCCCAAACCAAGAAAGGTCACAACCAGACCCAGCTGAAGCACAGAATCCACGAACCCGATCCCTGCCAACCCAATAGCGGTCATAAGAAGCCCCGCCAAAAGAACCTTTTTGTCCCCAAACTTCGGGATCAAACGACGAATCAAAAAACCCTGAGTAAAAGCAATCAAAATACCCACATAAGCAAAGCCGTAACCTGCCTGACGAAGGCTTAAGCCAAAGTCATCTTTAACATATAAAAACAAGGCCGCTTCCATATGAGCCATGGCGGTGGTCGCCAAGAAGTAAACAACCATCAATCGACCCAAAGCCGGTCGCCTTAAAGCTGAAACCAGTCCCTGTAAGCGCTGCTTCAACCCCTTTGCCGACCGAGTTAATTTATCCTGTGCCGCATAGGCCGACTTCCCAGGAAGACTTTCCGGCAAATAAAAATAAGCCAATATGGTGTTTACAAAGCAGATTACGGCCGCCCCAATCGCCGCAAAGCTTGAACCAAAAGGCGCGGCCTCCCCAAGCTGCTCACCTAAATGCCCCAGCTCAGCCCCTAAGAACGGGCCAAACACAAAGCCAAGACCGAAGGCGGCACCGACAATCCCCATCCCCTTCGAGCGATTGGCCTCATCCGTAACGTCGGCGACATAGGCAAATGCCGTTGAAATATTTGCTCCGAAAAGCCCAGCAAAAAGCCGCGCAATGAACAAAACCAAGTAGGACTGAGCAAAGCCAAACAGGAGGTGCGCCAGCCCAGCGCCAAATACACTCATTAGAATGATCGGTCGACGTCCGACACGGTCACTGAGCTGCCCCCAAAAAGGACTAAATAGAAACTGCATAAGACTGTAAATAGTCAGAAGTAGGCCAACTTGAAGAGCGTCAGCACCGTATTCCTTGGCCAAATAGGGGCTCAACGGAATCACAATTCCGAAGCCAACAAGGTCGATAAAAACCGTTAAAAAAACGATTAAAAGGGGTTTCTTACTATTCTGCATGAGCGAAACCAGAACATACTGCACCAAGGCCGACAATGCACCCAATAATCGGCCCGTCGAAAGCTCCAAGCATGACTAGCAACCGAACGTCCAAACAGCTTAGGGCAACTCTGGAATCAGAGCTGCGTCAGACTCGAGGCCGACATGGCGATAGAAACTTCTGACTGACTCACGGCGCTGTTTCTCACTTTCGATCGCCTCTGATAAATAGTCGGCATAACTCAAGCTGGTCTGAACATTTCTTAAGCGCAGCGCGGACCCCAAGATGGCTTGAACGCTATCAACATCAGACGGTGTTTCTTTCAAATACGCATACAAATTGTCCATAGCACTTTGGTGCTCACCTCGCTGATAATCAAATAGACCAATGACTTTTAGATAGTACAGCCCACAAGCTCGATCCGTGGTGACTTTGTTTAACTGCAGCTTCCTAACAATTGGCCGAGCTTGAGACAGCCGATCTTGCTGCAAATAGGCCTCGGCCACATAACACAGCCCAAGCGTACCGACAGTTGTCCTATACTTTTCATAAACATCGGTTGCCATCGAGTACTGCTGACTTTCCAAATAGGCTAAAACGAGATTTTCCACAGCAAACCGGGTCACGCTTTTTTGCACCACATTTTTAAGGACTTCGATGGCAGACGCGTAACGTTCGGACATAATATAGAATTTTGCCAACTTAGCTTTTTCCGCGGGCGTCGAAGCCAGTTCCGCATAACGCTTCGTCAGGACATGAAACTTATTAAAGTTTTTAATATCGCTGCTCATACGGTCTAAAATATCGCCGTAAAAACCAGCTTCTGCCCGCAGGGCCTCTGGCAAAATCTCACTAAAATCTGCCGAGTAACTATCATTGATAAACTGCGCTGGTCGTGTCGCTCTTCCCTGATAGAACAAGGTACTTTGAAGAACTTCTGCAAACGCATTATCATCTGTATTTATCGTTGCGCCTTCCGCTATTTTTAAGGCATCCGCCCGCGACAAACTGAACTGACGAAGAAGGTCATAGGGCGATGCAAACGGTATAAACTGCAGCCGATGAGCAAAATCAGGTTGGCGCGTATACTCGGCAAGCCTTTCCAAGTCCATTTCAAGCGGCTGCATCGCCCCTAACAAAATCACCTGCTCATCATCAACATCCGTGAAGACGGCTCCGTGCGGAAAAGTCGAATAGAACGTCTTTAAAATGCTTTTTAAAACTTCCGAATCCATATTGTACAAATTCAACCACTGGGAATAGATCCCTCCCGACTTCAAATTCTTTTTAACAATTTGAAAGAAATCTTCCGTGAACAGGTTCGCAACACCAGACAGCCACGAATGGGATGGTTGTGAAACAATAATGTCGTAGGGACCACCAAGCTCCGCCGCCAACACAAAGCGAGCGTCTTCGATATTCAACTTCAGGTTATCGCGCCTTAAAAGCGGGTTATCCCCTTTGTAAACATAATCAGCCGCTTTTAAAATTCCTTCTTCGAGCTCGGCGACATGAACCTGCTTCATCTTTGTCGACGTTAAAAAGTCGACGGTATACCCTCCGCCGTATCCAACAATAAAGGCCGAAGAGGGTGCCTGCATAAAGCTAAAAGGCAAAAACCCCAACAAGGCTTCATACTTTGGCAAAACTTTTAGATCACGGAAATCATAAAAGCTTTCATTCAATCCATTCGTCTTAAGACGAAGGGCGCCTTGATCCACAACTCCTTCGTTCGAATCATGGCTCAAGCTAATGATGGCTGTTTTGCCTTCAAAAATAAGCTTATAGTCTTCGTAATCCTCAGAAAAATACCGAACGACTTCCGAAAACCCCAAGCCAGGCTCTAGCCGCGCAAAATACGCTGACTTAATTATATTTTTAAAATCCACCGCCTTCACCTGAGACATAGAAAGCAGCAAAGCCAAAAAACTAAGAGCTGCGACCGCACGACGCCTTGGCTGAGTCAATGTCACGGTTGGACCACTGACGGCCGTCATAACACCGACCAAACATAAGCCGGTCAAAGCAATGAGTGTCGTCCCGCTACTGCCAATAGTTGGAATCAAAACCAAACCTGACAAACAAGACCCTAAAATAGCCCCTAAGGTATTAATCGAGTACGCAAGACCAGTCACTTGCGCTGCCTGCCCCGGCTGGTCAGTCAACATTCGAATGGTCAAGGGCAGTAAAGCTCCGAAAATCGTTGTCGGCAAAAATAGAATCAAGGCGACCAGCACAGATTTAATCGTTAACAATGATAAGCTGTCTTGCAGGTAGTAGCTGATCACGTTAGCGGCAATTGGAGCGACATTCAGCAACCGGCTGGCTGCAAAAATGGCGATGATTGAAAAGAAAAGTAATCCCATAAAAAGCTGATACTGACTGCGAACGCGATCGACATAAACAGATAGCATCAGAGAACCCACAGCCAAGCCCAATAAGAACAAAGACAAAACCAAGGACAGTCCAAAAATATTACTGCCCATAAATATCCCAAGATATTTATTCCACACCACTTCCGATGCAATCGAGCTAAACCCTGTAACGAAGCTAGCAGTAAGCAAAACCTTTTGGAATTTGCCCAAAGCCAGCTGACGGGTCGGCGTCGTAGCCTTGGCCGACAAGGAACCTTCTGCTTCAAAAGAAAGACCCTTACCTAGGTAAATCGAAGCTAGAAAAATCAACCCATTGACGAGCGCGGTGACATGGTTAGACGCCGTCACCCCCAGTTGAGGGATCAAAACAAACCCAGCAAGAAAGGCTCCCGTAACAGCTCCAAGAGTATTGATCCCATAAAGCCGCCCGATTTGCTGACCCATCCCTTGCTGGGATCGCACAAATATTTTAACCAAAATCGGAAGCGAAGCCCCCATACTAAGCGTCGGAAAAAACAACAACGCAAATACCAGAAGAAACTTAGCCGGAGCACCCACCCAACCAAAAGAACCTTCAAAAGGAATCCAACCCATAACGGTGTGAAGATTCATCAATACGTAAATTAAGCCCAAGCTGTACAGGCCAATAGCGCCTTCCAAGGCCCCGTAGGCAAGAATGGGGTTCTTTATTCGGTGACTCCATCGGCCAGCAAAATAGCTACCGGTGGCCAGGCCAAAAAAGAATATCGATAACACTAAGCTCATCGATGTGGCCGTGGCACCCACCCCAAGGGATAACGAGCGAACCCACAACACCTGATAGACCAGGCTTGTCAGCCCAGAAGAAAAAAACATTACTAAGACAAGAAATGAACGAACAGGCGTCATGATTCCCCCCCGGATACACCAGCGCCAAAGCTTTCAGGACACTACCAAAAAACAAGGGCGACTCAAATGAGCCGCCCTAAATCAAAGTCAGATTGTAAAAATCTCTCGATTTTATTGAGTCGCTGCCAACTCTGGGCCCACCTGCGGCACAATTATATTGTCACGACCACGACCGCGACCTCCTCCTCGGCCAGGATCAGGCCGCCCCGGATTCATCGGACGCGGCGGGCGCGGATTCATCGGGCGTGGGCGCGGAGCCGGACGCGGATTCATCGGACGCGGGCGCGGTGCCGGAGCCGGATTCATCGGACGAGGGCGCGGTGCC
>NYZX01000110.1 GCA_002686065.1 Pseudobdellovibrionaceae bacterium
GGGCCCAAGCTGCCGCAGCTGCCCCTGCCGGTCCTTCTATCGGTGAGCAATTCTTTCCGTTCATCGTTGTTATCGGACTGTTTTATTTCCTGATGCTTCGTCCGCAAATCAAGCGACAAAAACAACACCACGAATTTCTGTCTGGAATGAAACGTGGACAACAAGTGCTGACATCTAGTGGAATTTTGGGGACCATAGAAGGTCTGACAGACCAATTTGTGGTTTTGGAAGTTGCTGATGGTGTTCGAATTCGGATTCAAAAAACGGCGATTTCCGGCCCGGCTAAAGAGGATGAAAAATGATTGAAAACTTGCGCATACGGATCGTTCTTTCTGTTTTGTGTTTGATCGGTGGGCTGGCCTACCTGGTTCCTAACTTCGTCGACTTCAGTGACGATGATTGGTGGATGACTAAAGACAAAATTGTTTATGGTCTTGATATTCAAGGTGGTTTGCATCTTGTGCTTGGGGTCGACATCGACGGTGTTCTTCGTGAGCGAACAGATCGTCAAGCGACGGCCATTCTTGCGGAGCTTGCAAATGAAGGGGTTCAGATTGAATCCGCGCAGCGCGCCGAAGAAAGCCTTGATAAGATCACTTTGACTTTAAAGTCAGCCTCTCAAGAGGCCGAAGTTGAAGCCTATTTGGGTCGCTTCTATTCTGGGGTTTTGCAGTCTTTGGGTGTTGAAGGCGAAAAGATGACCTTACGTTTTCTTGATGCGGCCATCGAGCAGTACCGTCGCCAGGTTGTGGATCAGGCGATCGAAGTCATTCGAAACCGTATTGATGAATTTGGTGTCAGTGAGCCAAATATCGCCTCTCAGGGTAGCAACCGTATTCTTGTTCAATTACCGGGGATTCAAGACTCGGCCAGAGCAAAAGATTTGATCAACAGAACCGCTCGTTTGGATTTCCGCTTGGTCAAACAGGACGCTGACCTGGGACAGCTTCAAACTTGGATTCAAGAATCTGAAGCGGCTGGTAAATACCGTTTAGGCGCTTCTGGTGAGTTGGATGAAGAAGGCGTCACCGGCTTGGCTTATTCGGNTTACGTCGTTCGCTTGAATAAAGACCTCGAGGGGAAGCTTCCCGAAGGGCATTCTGTCGTTTTTCAAAAGGCGGAAGGTGCCCAGACTTTAGAGGCGGGTAAGTTTCCTTATGTGGTTCGTAAAACCGGTTTAACGGGCGATATGCTTGAGGATGCTAACGTCGGTCGAGACCCGCAAAAGGGTTATATCGTCAGTTTCCGTTTCAACGTCGATGGACGTCGTCGCTTTGCCGAAATCACGGGTGATAATGCGCCTGGTGTGTTGGCCATTGTGTTGGACGAAGTCGTCAAGTCGGCGCCGTCTTTCCGTGAGAAGATTGACTCGGAAGGGGCGCAGATCGAATTGGGTCGAGCTAATCCCGAGCAGACCTACAATGAAGCTCAGTTGATCGCGACAACCTTACGTGCTGGTGCACTTCCTGCAAAACTAGAGCAGCTTGAAGAGCGAACAGTTGGTCCGACTTTGGGGGCTGACTCTATCGCTGCTGGTAAAATGGCCGGCCTAGTAGGTTTGGTTCTTGTGCTTGTCTTTATGTTGTTTTGGTACAAGACCTTGGGTGTTGTCGCAAACTTGGCCTTGATGATGAACATGGTTCTGATTCTTGCTTTGTTGTCGTCGCTGGGTGCGACTTTGACCTTGCCTGGTGTTGCGGGGATCATCCTAACCATCGGTATGGCCGTTGATGCTAACGTCATTATCTTCGAGCGGATTCGTGAGGAACTCAGAAAAGGAGCTGGCTTGAAGTCGGCTGTGAAAGACGGATTCGGTCATGCTTTTTCGGCGGTCTTCGACGCGAACATCACGACAGCTCTTGTCTGTATCGTTCTTATGTATTTTGGTACGGGACCGATTCGAGGGTTTGCCGTTACCTTGTTGTGCGGAATTGCGACGTCGATGTTCACGGCCATTTTCGTGTCTAGAACAATCATCGAAGTCATGATGAATAAATTTGGTCTTAAGACCTTGGCGATGAAGTAGGGGTTGGAAATGTCGAATAATCAAGAAGCTGGTAAAATCGATTTTTTATCTAAAGCAATGATCTTCGCCTTGGTTTCGGTACTTGTCAGTGTCGGATCAGTTGTTGAAATCGCCTTTGACGGTTTTAACTACGGGATTGATTTTGCGGGCGGAACAGAAATTCAAGTTCAGTTTAATGAATCTGTTGATACGGGACGTGTCCGAAAATTCGCTGGCGACCTAGGATATAGCAATGCTTCTGTGCAAAGCTTTGGTGAGGGTGAAAACGAGTTTTTAGTGCGTTTGGCTGCGATTCAGGCAAAATCTGACGAAGAATCCAACAAACAGCAAAACGCAATGATTAAGCAAATCACATCAGGGCTTAGCTCTGAGTTCTCTTCTGCCGGTGCGGTGATTCGCCGGGTGGACTCGGTTGGACCTCAAATTGGGGACGAGCTAAAGCGTAACGGTCTACTGGCGGCTTTTTATGCCTTGCTGATGATTCTGATCTACGTCGGGCTGCGATTCGACTTTAAATTCGCACCTGGTGCTGTGTTTTGTCTTTTTCATGATGCGATCATCACGATGGGTATTTTTGCTTTGCTTGAACGTGAGGTGAATGTCACGACGATGGCGGCGATTTTGACGATCATCGGTTACTCGCTCAACGATACGATTGTGACCTTTGACCGTATTCGTGAAAACATTGTTGTACTGCGTGGAAAGCCGTTTGATTTGATTGTGAATCGCTCGATCAACGATGTCCTTAGCCGTACCATTTTAACATCATTGACGACTTTAATTGCTGTTGCTGCGATGTACTTCTTGGGTGGCGGAGTTATTAAGGATTTCGCCTTTACATTGGGTATCGGTGTGTTCGTAGGGACCTATTCGTCAATTTACGTCGCTTCACCACTTGTTATCTTTGTCGACCGCCTTCAGAAAGCGCAGTCGGCAAAACCAGCCTGATAGGGCTTGAATGAATTGGCGGGGGCGGGTCAGCGACCTGAATGAAGCGCAGTTTGATGGGTTCGAAACCGAGTGGCCAGAGATTATTTTATCGATCCTGGCTGCGCGCGGAGTGACGAACTCGGAGGCTGTTAAAAATACCCTAGAGCCCTCGCTAAAAGATCTTAGACACCCTTACGATTTAGCAGATATGGAGCGAGCTTGTGAACGGCTTGCTTTGGCTTTGTCCAACCAAGAGACCATTGCCGTGTACGGCGACTTTGATCTTGATGGCACAAGCGGTCTTGCTTTGTTGGTTTCTGGCCTTAGGGACTTCGGTTTTCAAAATATTATTCCTTATCAGCCAAAACGCCTTAGTGAAGGCTATGGGTTTCATGCCCATGCTGTCGATGCCCTGAAACAGCAGGGGGTCAGCCTCATAGTGACCGTTGATGTCGGAATAACAGATGTTAAGGCCTGTCAGCGAGCCAATGAAATGGGTGTCGACGTTATCATCACGGATCACCATCTACCGAAGCAGCATTTGCCGGAGGCCTACGCGATTGTGAACCCGAATTCGGGGCAGTGCACTTCGAAGCTTCAGCATCTGTGCGGGGCTGGAGTCGGGTATTATTTGCTGCTTGGACTTCGTGTTCATCTTCAGTCGCTTGGTGAAAAAGTGGCTTTTGACCCCAAGTCTGTTTTAGATTTTTTTGCCATCGGAACAGTCACAGACATGGTTCCGTTGGTGGATGAAAATCGAGTGTTGGTTCAACATGGTCTTCATCGTCTTCGCACCAAGCCACGTCCTGGGTTTGCCACATTGATGAAAAAGCTTGGTGTCGTTTCTAAGAATTTAACGGCGAAAGAGCTGGCTATACGGGTCGCGCCAAAGCTGAACGCCTTAAGCCGGTTAGAAGAGGGGCTAACACCCTATATGGTGTATTCGGTTGAGACTGTTGAAGAGGCGGAGGCCTTGATTGACAAGGTCGTGCAACAAAATGACCGACGGGTTCACCTTCAGCGCCTGGCCGAGGAAATGGCAGAATTTGATGCCGAAGAGACGGTGTCCTCTGGTTATGTGTTTTCAGCTTCCGAAGACTATCACCAAGGAGTCGTTGGTCTTGTTGCAACTAAGATGACTCAGAAGTTTGGTGTTCCGTCGTTTATTGGGGCGATTAAAGACGGGGGCCAAGTCGTCGGGTCGGCCCGCCGCCCAGACGGGCTGGAGCTCAGTCTGTTGGATGGGCTTGAAGCGGCAAAGGACCACCTTGTTAAGTTCGGTGGGCATGCGGCAGCCTCAGGCTTCGAAATGGATGTCGAGCAGGTTGAGGGCTTTAAGCAGGCCTTGGCGGGCTTTTACGGGAAGCCGGTCGATGGGCGTCCCGTCGGCAGTATTGATTACGATGTTGCGATTGATCTATCTGTAGCAGATAGCTATTTGATGAAATGGATTGAGCGGCTTCAGCCATTTGGAGCGGGCTTCGAGTCGCCTGTTTTTCGGTTTGATGGGTTGAAATTGACTTCGGTAAAGTTGTTGAAAGAAATTCACTTGAAAGTGCAGGTTGCGCAGGGTGGGGCTAGGCTTGATGCTTTGTGGTTTTCCCTTGGTGGCGAACAGCTTGAATTAGCACAAGGGCTTAGTATTGGTGACCATGTCGATGCTCTTGGCGAACTTGGGTGGAACGAGTTTGCCGGTCGTCGCAGCTTGCAATTGACCTTACTCGATCTGCGTCGTTCGACCAGGGGGCCGTCATGAAGTCAGTGGTATTGTTGTCGTCAGGGTTGGATTCGTCCGTTTGTTTTGCTGAAGAGGTTCATGCTGGTCGGGCTGTCCTAGCCTTAACCTTTGATTACGGTCAACGAGCCGCTGAGCGCGAGCTGCTAATGGCCAAAGCTCAGGCTGATAAGGCAGGGGTCCCGCACCGAGTGGTGAAGCTTGATTTCTTCTCGCAGTTTTCAGCCAACGCTTTAACAAGCACGAGCATCGATGTTCCGACCTCTCAGGTCGATATTGATTCTATGGAAGCTTCGGTCGAGTCGGCGAAAAGTGTATGGGTCCCAAATCGAAATGGGATTTTTTTGTCGATTGCGGCTGGCTTTGCAGAAAGTTGTGGGGCGGGCTTAGTTGTAACGGGCTTCAACGTCGAGGAAGCTGCCACGTTTCCGGATAATACGAAGGACTACATGGAGAAGTTTACTTCGTCCCTGTCTTTTTCGACGTCGAATAAGGTGCGTATCAGTTCGCCGACGGTGGATATGGATAAGACTCAGATTTACAAGCGTGGGATAGAGCTTGGAGTTGATTTTTCTGTTGTATGGCCATGTTACTTTTCAGGTGACCAGGCTTGTGGACAGTGTGAGTCCTGCCAACGTTTTGAACGTGCTAAAAAGAAAGCGACGGTTTGAAGTCATGTCGGTTCAGACAAAGGTTTTAGACACGATTTACGATTACAACGGTCAGGCTCTTGCCCCCAGACACAATTATTTGAACTACGGCCTTTTAGGGGACTCAATTCTTGGATTTGTTGGAGCCTGTGATGTCGACCTGAAGTTCATGGCAGACGGTGAAGACGTTCGCGACGGAAAAACCATTGCCGCTGACAGAATGGCTCATTTGTTGGTTGAAGTTTTTGATGTGGATCTGCTTGGCGCGGCCAGCCTTCAACGGTTGACGGCCGAGCTGTGTGTTGATGTGCTGAGTGATTTGTCGGATCAGTCTGAGCTTGTCCATCAGCTTCGACGAACGGGTGATGACCTGTACTGTGGTTCAAAAAAATTCAATATTTCAGTGGCGGTCCCTTCTGTGAATAGTTGCCTGATCCATTTTGCCGTGAACACGGACAATGCTGGAGCCCCGGTCGAAACCATTGGGTTGGTGGACTTTCAGGTGTCTGATAGCCAATTTTTGGACGAGTTGGTTCGTCGTTTAGCTGCCGAAATTGAATCGATCCGCCGGGCGACCTATAAGGTGCTTCCTCATTGACTTGAGAGGGGAGACTCTGTCTAAACTTTGACCATTTATGGTTCCTTTTCAAGGCGTCGGTGTCGGCGTCAGAAATTGCCTAAGTCTTTGATATAACTGAAGTCGTACTTTGAATCGGAGACGGCTTGGGCTTGGATTGTTGGATTAAAACTATTCTAGTAAGCGTGAAGGCTTTTGCCTTGGTCTTTGCGTGCTGCGGTTCTTTCGTTGCGGGAGCTTCCGACTTCGTGTCCTTCAGTGATTCGCGCTATATTGGCAAAACCAATTTCGATATCTCAGAGCCTGATGGTTTTATGGCGATGACCGTCCATCAGGAGGCTGTTCATTTTCGTAACGGGACCTACTTTATGGAAATGAATATCCCTGAGGGTATTATTGAGGTTTCGTTCGACCGTCTTGTTGAGGCAGATAATGATCAGACGAAGTTTTTCATAAAGTTAGATGGGCAGCATATTTTAAGTCCGGATGGCCGAAACGGCAGTGGCGGTGGCGTTGTTCCCACCCGAATCAATCTTGATCCAGCAAAAAGTCACAAGTTAGAAATCCGGTTTGTGGTTGTGCAAAAACGCCTGTCTGTAAACCATGTGATTCTGAGAAATCTACGAATAAAAAATGATCCGACGCGACCCTTTATCGATGGAATGGCGGCCGCTGAAATGTTTCCTGTGACATTTGAAAAGGGGCAGGTCCCTGGGGCTGTTGCTAATATTGACGGATGGGAAATCGACAGTACCTTTTCAAGCGAAGGGTCTTCGAGTTTTGTGTCGCCACGAATTGGGGACGAAGAAAGGTCCGCCTTTATTCTGTCCATTCCGAAAGGCGTCGGATATGTCGAGTTCGACTATTTTGTATCAAGTGAAGACCACTCTGACTATTTGGCACTAACGGTTAATGGTGAGTTTGTTACTGGCTTTAGCGGAACCCGGCAAACAGAATTTAAAACCTATCGGGTTGATGTGGACCCGAGGCAGATGCATGTCTTTGAGTTTGTGTATTCAAAGAGCTTCGCCGGAAGCGCTGGTCACGATCGGGCTTGGCTAGATAACTTTAGAATTGGGCCGCCCGTGGAGTCTCCTGGGGCCTATCAACTTTCGTCCTTTGATGACTGGGGGGCTGGGCTGGGGCTTCGATTTGACGATCAGCGAAGTTGGGCTGTGAAGCCTGTTGGGCCCTTTAAGCAGCTAAGTCTTGTTTCTGATGTGGCTAGGTCTCGGTCTGACATCGACAACCAGGTTCGAATTCCGATTCCTGAAAAAGCGACTCATGTCAGTTTTGATGTGGAAATGAAGACGGATAAACATGACTGTCGACTGGATTTTCTGGTGTATGCCGGTCGCCGATCGACGCCTTTACTTCAACTTTGTCAGGACATGCAGCCTGGCTTACGGATGAGAGTCCCCCTAACTAAAGCCGACCAGGATGCTGGATTTTTGGTTTTTTCTTACCAGTGGGAAGGGGCGAGCTATGTTTTGGAACCTGATTTTGTTTCGATTGATAATATCCTTTTTGAATCCATCCAAGGTGAACGGGAATAGAGATGATCAAAATAGTGAAGTTAGCTAGCTTAAGTCGATGGCCATTGCTTGTGCTGGGTAGTCTTTTGACGACCTCGGCTATTGCGGCGGACATATCTTTAAACGAACCACTCGATATTGTGAACTCGGGGTTCTTCACTGCA
>NYZX01000111.1 GCA_002686065.1 Pseudobdellovibrionaceae bacterium
GCCGTCAGGATCTGACCAATTCCATGCAACAGATTGCTAAGTTGGTGGAAGCCGGCCGACTGAAAGCCAGCGATATTGACGACGAGATGATCGCAAAAACGCTGTCGACAAGCTTTGCTCCGGACCCGGATTTAATTATTCGCACCAGTGGCGAATCCCGAATTTCTAATTTCTTTTTGTGGCAGGCCGCCTACAGCGAGCTTCATTTTTGCGAAAAAATGTGGCCCGACTTTACGGACGACGACCTGGATGAAGCGCTTGAGAACTTTGCTAATAAAGAACGCCGCTTTGGCCACACCAGCGAACAGGTTCAAGACCCTGACGACGAAAAACCTTGGGCGGAGTAACCAGCATGAAGTCGAACCTAATGATTCGAGTTCTCTCTGCGGTCACCCTGTTGGTCTTTGTTGTGGCTTTGGGTTATTTTCTTGGAATCAAAGGCGTTGCCGCGTTCAGCGTTTTAGTTGTTCTACGTGGAGCCTTTGAATACTCACGGATGACCATTCGTCCACTCGCCCGCAGCCGAGCGCTTCAATATTCGTTTTTGATTACGACCTGTATTGCACTTCCCATCATGCTTTTAAAAGACGGCTTCGAGTTTCCGATTTGGGCCGGAGCCATGGTGGTGTTTTTCACCCAGGCCATTTGGCTGACTCGTTCCAGCGGCAGCATTTACCGAACCTTGCGCGGTCTAAGCCTGGCTGGGATGGGCTTTGCCTACTGTGTGGTGTTTCCAGCTCTTATCATCAAAATGCTATTGGGCGCAGGCGGAGCCCTGTGGTTTATCGCCTTGCTTGGTAGTGTGTTCGCGGGTGATATTTCCGCGTACTTTGGTGGCCGCTTACTTGGAAAACACAAGTTGATGCCTGCACTTTCACCGAAGAAAACGGTTGAAGGAGCCATCGCCGGACTGATCGGCTCGATGATCTTCTGCCTTGTGATCAATCACTACTACCTAAACAATGTTCCGGCCTACTATATGGCTTTACTTGGCTTGTTGAGTTCGGTCTGTGCGCAAACCGGTGACCTATTTGAATCACTGATTAAGCGTGTAGCTAAGGTGAAGGACTCGGGCAATATCATGCCTGGCCACGGCGGCGTCCTAGACCGACTCGACGGAGTTTATTTTGCAAGTCCAATTTTTTACATTTTTTACGTCATTTTCTAGCCGTCTGGTTTTCGAACCCATGCCAGATTTCTGGCTGAATCCCTTCTCAGTTTGATTTCAACCTGTCGAGTTTCTAGACGATTCTTTCTTCAAGACTCAAGTTTGAACGCAGCCTAAAAAAACTGGTGCCACTGCTGGTGGATGTTAAACTTAGGGCATGGATATTTTATCAAGTGCATTCTCTGGAATTTTAAGTGGCTTTATCCCTTTCGTACTTTTACTTGGGATTCTTGTTTTCGTTCACGAACTTGGACATTTCGCTGTGGCCAAGTTCTTCGGCGTCCGCGTCGAGACCTTCAGTATCGGCTTTGGAAAAAAGCTGTTTCAGTTTAAGCGGGGCGACACTGTCTACGCCCTATCGCTGATCCCGCTGGGGGGCTATGTAAAGATGTTTGGGGACGACCCATCAAAAGAGATCCCTGTTGAAGAGCAAAAGGTCTCCTTTCTACATCAACCCGTCTGGCCACGAATTGCCATCGTCGCGGCCGGTCCGCTGATCAACTTTTTCTTTGCTGTTCTGGTTTTCATGGCCATTGCCTATATCGGCGAAGAACAAGCCGGAACTGTCTTAGGTGATATTTCCAAGCACACAGCCGCCTATGAAGCGGGATTTCGCTCGGGCGATAAAGTCACCGCCATCAACGGCAAGGGCATTGAAACCTATGACGAGCTGAATTCGAAAATCGAATCCAGTAGCGGATCAGAGCTCAGCTTCCAGGTCGAGCGCGATGGCAATAAAGTCTCGCTGAAAGCAAAGCCCAAACGAGCTAAAAACGACAACCTTTTGAGCTCGGCCAGCCACGTCGGGAAAATCGAAGGCCTGACGCTAGAAAGCATGAGAAGCACCGTTGGACGACTGCCAAACAGTCCCGCTGCTGAAGCCGGTTTTTATCGCCTGAGTTTGATCGAAGACATCGAAGGCCAAAAAGTCGAGCGCTACCGTGAAATCCTTCCCGCGTTGCGGTCTTCAGGAAAAGATACCGTTAACATCACCATTCGAGATATTCACTCAGAGGAATTTAAAGACACCAAGACGGTGCAGCTGTCGTTGGCCGCCCTTCCTGAAAAAGGGACCGACCCCGACAAAGCCTTGGCCGCTCTTGGCTTTGCCTCGACAGAAACCTTTTTATTTCGGGTCTTTGAAGACTCACCGGCTTCAAGAGCGGGCCTACAAGACGGCGATCATATTGTTGGTCTAAACGGCGAACCCGTGACCGAGTGGACTCAGGTACTAGAAACCATTTCCAACTATGAGCCCGAGTCTGGTGAAATACTTTTTGCCGTCCAGCGCGCAGACGAGGTTGTAAAGATCGCAGTCACCCCCGAACTGAAAGAACGCCCGACCCAAACAGGACAGTTTAAAAATCGTTATATGACAGGTATTCAGCCGGCCGTGCTGACCGATTACGGTTCACCAGTGGTGATACATCACTACAACCCTTTTATGGCTTTAGCCTACGGGGTGAAACAATCGATTAAGTGGACCCACCTTACTTTGGTTGGTTTTGGTAAGCTGATCACCGGCGAGGTCTCGGCTCGTAATGTGGGTGGTGTGATTTCCATTGGGCGCGTCGCAACCAGATCTTTTGACTTAGGGGTTTCGGCTTTTCTAAAGATCATGGCGATCATCTCGATCAACCTGTTTCTGATCAACCTGTTTCCCATTCCCGTCCTAGACGGTGGTCACCTTTTNTTTTTTGGCATCGAAGCCATTCAGGGTGCTCCGTTAAGCCTTCGNAAAATGGAAATAGCCCAAACCTTCGGNTTCGTGCTATTGATGTCACTTATGGCTTTTGCACTATTTAACGACATCAACAACTGGCTCACCGGGCTTGCCTGGTGATCCGACTGGCTTGCGACACCAGTACCGAGCAAGCCAGCTTAAGCCTTGATGTCGATGGACATCAGTCGACCGAAAGCTGGACNAAAAACCACTCCCATAGCGAGTTGATTCTAGGGGCCTTTCAACGNCTTCTAGATTCCAGAAAAATCACCGCAGACCAAATTGACCATTATCTNTGTGCCGTCGGACCGGGAAGCTTTACCGGNCTTCGTGTCGCCGTGAACTTCGTAAAATCACTGGCCTACTGCTACGACAAGCCAGTGTTTACNGCCAGCTCACTCTTGGTTTTGGCCGAGCGCAGTCAAACCGAATCTAAAGACCTTGTGGTTCTTGGCAATGCTTTTAGCCAACAACTGTTCTGGGCTCGCTACCGACTGGAAGCCGGCCGCATTGAAACCAAAACACCTCCATCAAGTTGCTTTACCGAAGATCTTGGCGAACACCTAAAGGCCGAGGACCATCTGATTAGTCCCTCAGGGGCTTTTTACGACGGTCTACAGGAGGAGTTGGCCGAACAGGGGCACAGGCTCGAACTTTTAAGCGACCATCGTCCAGTGGCATCAGAAGCTCTTCTAGGGTTGCATTCCCGGGACTCTAAAGCCCTGGACCATCGGACCTGGGCTCAGGTTGAGCCCCTTTATATCAGAGCGTCATCTGCCGAAGAGAAGCTATGGAATGGTGGCCTTAAACCACCCAAGCGCTTATTCAAGTAGGTAGGATCAAACATGAAGGATCGTGTTCAATTAGCCAGGCCCTATATTCTTCGAGGGACCTCTCGACCACATTCGCATATCATTGCTGTTGGTGGCGGAAAAGGCGGCGTTGGAAAGTCCTTTTTAAGTTCCAGTCTTGCGATCTCCTTAGCTCGACAGGGCGCCAAGGTGCTTTTATGTGACCTTGATTTTGGAGCCGCCAATGTTCACACCTACTTAAACGAACCCATCCCAACCATCGGGATCAGCGATTTTTTAAAGTCCGAAGACAAACCCATTTCTGACTTTGTTGTTGGGACCCAAATTTCTAATTTGTTTTTGCTCAGTTGTGCCGACGATAAATTCAATGGCTTTGACTTAGACCCCGTCAGCAAAAGCCGCATCATGGCTCAGCTCTATCGATTGAACTTCGATTATATCGTTCTTGATTTGAGTGCCGGTACNCACGAGTCGACCTTGGACTTTTTTCTTTTAGCTGAGACNCCCATCGTGGCCCTGACCCCNGAACCGGTGTCCATTGAAAACGCCTATAAATTTATGAAGGCCGCCTTCTACCGCCGACTAAAACGCTTCGAACGCCAGCTAGAGCTGAAAACTTTAATTTCAGATTTAATGGAAAACAAAGAGCGTGTAGGAATTAAGTCGCCAAAGGATCTGTTNGANGCCATCGAACTACATGCTGATGACAACGGCCAACGACTTCGAGATCTGATGCAGACCTTTTCTTTTCATTTCGTCGTCAATCAAGCCCGAACTCATCAAGACTATCAGTTGGGTTTGTCGATTCAGTCCGTGGCGCGTCGTTATTTTGGCGTCAAATCCGAGTACCTTGGTCACCTTGAGTACGACAATGCTGTTTGGCAGTGTCTACGCAAACAAACACATGTGCTTTTGGATGCCCCTCAGAGTCAAACCTATGGACTGTTATTCAATATTATCCGAAGATTAACTCAGAACAGAGAAGAACCCGCGAAAGTGGCTTAAAGGATTTTTAGTTTCATGCCTGGGCAAACATATTACGACATCTTAGAGCTCTCCCCAGAAGCACCCCAGCACGAAGTGCATCAGGCCTACCTGCGCGCCAAGGAAACCTATAATCCCGACAGCCCTGCTTTATATTCCATGTTCACCAAAGAAGAAGCCTATGAGCTTTTAAAATTGGTGGAAGAGGCTTTTAGCGTCCTTGGAGACATCAACCGACGCGCTCAATACGACCAATCCCTACTACCTAAAGCCAATGGCGGAGCCGACCAAGGGTCTGCCGCGTCCCCGGGCTTTTCGGAAGGTCAGCGCGAAACACCGGACATGCTTCGGCAGTTTATTCCCAAGGCAAAGTCAGCAAAAAACGAGCCCCTGCCAGAGGGTCATGCTCGAACCAAAGTCAGCACCTATAAAGTCAATGACACCTTTGAAAAGCAAATCAAAGAACATGAAGCTTTCACCGGCGAGTTCATTAAATCCATTCGCGAATACAAAAACATCGAGATTCAACAAGTCTGCGACGAAATTCGAATTAGCAAAACCTATTTAAACGCCATTGAGTCCGACGACTACGGAAAGCTACCTGCCCCCGTATTTGTTCGAGGATTTATCGTCCAACTTGGTAAACTGTACGGCGTGGACGGCGATCAAATGGCTAAATCCTTTATGTCACAAATGAAACAGGGTTAGGTGTGGCTCGNCGGCAGGAATTTGTTGTCGATGAGGCCTCTTCGGGTCAACGCCTAGATAAGTGGCTGGCTTTACAGCCGGGTATCGATTCTCGCTCACAGGTCGAAAAGCTATTAAAAGCCAAAGCCATTACCCTAAACGGAAAACCTGTTAAAGCGTCATATAAACTCAACACTGGTGACACACTCAGTGTGAGCTTTCCCGACCCCGAGCCCTCTGGGCTGGTTCCCTACCCTCTCGACTTAGACATCTACTTCGAAGATCGCGATCTGATTGTGTTAAGCAAGCCCTCTGGGCTTGTCGTGCATCCCAGTCACGGACACCAACAGCAAACACTGGTCAACGCCTTGATCCACCACACAACGGATCTCTCCATGGGGCTCAACGAGCAACGGCCCGGAGTCGTTCACCGCATCGATAAAGATACCAGCGGCTTACTTGTCGTGGCNAAAAACAATCATTCGCACCAACACCTCGCCGCTCAGTTCAAAGCAAAAACCACTCACCGGATCTATCATGCGTTGACCTTTCAAACACCCAACCCGCTTGAGGGCTCTATCGAAAGCCACNTGGTTCGTCACCCTAAGGATCGCAAGCGCTTCGCCTCGGAAGGGATAGTTGCAAACCCGAAGGGAAAGTGGGCCAAAACCCATTACAAAGTTTTAGGTGTACACCCCACAGGAATTGCCCTTGTCCGNTGCCAACTTGAAACCGGCCGGACCCATCAGATTCGCGTCCACCTTTCCGAAAAGCATGCTCCTATCCTGGGTGACTGGCACTACACAAGCAGTGGACGTTTAAAAAATTTGAAATCCAACACCTTGCGTGGGCTGATACAAAGCATGACCGGAATAGGTTTACACGCTGTTGAGTTGGGATTCATTCACCCACGCACCGGTGAAAACATGTTGTTTCGAGCCCCTTGGCCCGACAACTTACAGCCCCTTGTCGAACATCTTGGCTGGACGCAAGTTCCAAAGGTNGGTCCCGGTGAGCTTCATTGAAGAATGGACCCATGAAGGCACGANGCCTTGGCNAGAAGGTGCAGATNGATGAAAAGCACCTTCGCNTANTTTGGAAACAAACAAGTCACAGAAGACCTTCTGGCCCGCCTTTTTCCTGATTTAAAATTTCTTTGGATGAAACAGGTTCACGGCAAAAGCATCGTTTCGGCCCAAGAAGNCCGCCCCGAAGCAGACGGACACTTTACCAACAAGCCGAACACAGCCATCGGAGTGATCACAGCCGACTGCATGCCNGTCCTGTATGCCTCGGGTGAAACGCTGGTTGCTCTTCATGCCGGCTGGCGAGGTGTTGCACAAAGGATTCTGTCTTCAGCCCATCAACAATTTCCCGCAGATCAGGTTTTTGTTGGTCCTCATATTTTGCCCGAACATTTCGAAGTGGGTAAAGAGATCTTGGACGAACTGATACAACCAGCCTCCTTGAANAGCCTTGTGGTAAAGGTCCACCCCGACCCCAATAAGGCCTTCGTCGATTTGGCCGGACTGTTAAAACAACAGGCCCCCGAAGCCCTTTTTAAAATCAGTCACCACTGCACCCTGACCGATCCGCGCTATAACTCCTACCGACGGGAAAATAAAACCAACGACAGAAACCTAAGCTTTCTATTCAAACTGAGTTAAATTTACCTGTTCATCTTTTTCACACCCAAGAGTCTTTTTCAAAGTCAATCAAGCTAACCCACCTATATCTCTAATAATTTTGTTGTTTGCCTAGCCTCTGCTACCTTCGTGCTTTCGACTCTATTGAGCTCTAGGAGGTCCCTATGATTCGTCGGTTGTTTGGCATAGCGCTAAGCCTTTCTGTTTTAATGCAAACCGCCCTGGCCGACCCTCCCAGCGAATTTAAAGACCCCAATTTCGACCGAGCCGCTGAACGAGCCAAAGCTTTAGCCATTGTCGAAAATCCGCCCGTGCCACAAATCGTCGTCGAAAATATGTCGAAAGCAACACCCGAAGCCCGCGCCTTTCTTAAGTTCTACAAAGAGGTCTGGGCCCCGATGACCATGGACTACTTAAAAGCCAATATCCGTTGGTACGTAAGCTATGTCTCTATTGACCGTGCGCTATTTAACGACGAAGCCGAGCGCGAGCAGTGGAATCAAAATGTCATCAAGTACTCCGACCAACGCGCCGAGATTATTTCTTCGGAAAAATTCCTACGAGCCACTAAAAAACTAGCAGCTCTCGCTGAAGGCCTGGAGGGCGATGCTCCAGATCTTGCTAGAAAGTACTGGGAGTATCTAACAAAATTTAACTATCGTCCCGAAGACCAAGAACTGGTCGCTCGCCTTGCAGAAATTGATAACCAAATCAAAGAGGCTCAGAACAATTCTCCTTTCGCCGCGTCGGCCTTCGCCAACCGACGAAAAGCCCAAGAAATCGAAGCCGCCTACTATGACGGCCAGCTTGAATTGACCGAAGCCGCACGACAACTGGAAGAGCTTGGCAAGGACGGCTCGCTAGCCATGGGACATGATATCGCAAACAAGATTGGCCCCTTGGTTAACGAAAAGGCCATCATCTTAACAACTCTGGCCAACAATCTTGGCTATGAAACCCACGCCCAGTTCATGTTTGCTCAAAAACAAGATTTCTTCGCTGAAGGAATGAAAACACCAGCCGAGCGAATTGCTTCACTTGAGCGCTTCCTGGAGCACCTGAAACCTGTTCGCCTGAAGCTGGCCAAAGCCATTGTCGCCAACCACCCTTTGCGCCCCGATTTTGACCGCCTATCATCAACCGAGTTNTCTTTGTTATTTCCAGAGTCACACACCCTGGTGAACGACTATTTCCTGATGGAAAACGTCAATAGCTTTTGGGAGGACTTCTACACAGAAAACGGCTTCCCTATGCAACGTTGGAAGCGACTTGTGCTTGATAGTTATCGCCGTGATANAAAGCAGCCTCACGCCTATATGGCTCCTCAGGGAATTCGCCACCCACGACGCCACGTCATCGATGCAAGGNATCTGAACATCGACTTACCAAAAACCGAGCGCGGCTGGATGTACCCAGTGATTTCGATTGTTCAAAACGTCTCTAGAAATTCTGTCAGTGACTATGAAACCGTCGGCCACGAAACAGGACACTTTTGGGAGTTCTCAAGTGGACGATTCGAATCCGGAGCGTTTACTTTACTAGACAATGAAGGCGACCCAATCACTGCAACTGCTTGGCTAGAAACCCCTTCCATGGCTATGGAAAAAGTCCTTTTAGACCCCGTTCTTTTAAAGGCCAAACTCAAAGACGCCAANGGACAGCCCGTCCCTGAGGAAAATGTGGATCAGTACGTGGCCTCGTCAAAAATCAATGAAATGAGCGGCCTAATCGGAACAGCAATGGGTGCCTGGTTTGATTACAGCCTTTGGGACTACGCTTATACGAAAGACAGCAAGCCGTTTAATCAGCGCATGAAAGAATTGATCGAAGAGCGTGATACTCGGTTTTCCAGTAACAAAAAGCCAAGAAAGCGCTACTTTGAGCCCGTGAACGGCTACTACATCACCAGCCATTTCTTGAGCGGCAGCGTGAAGTACGAATATTTTTATTCGGAAATGGCCGCGCAGCAAGTTCACCATGCTCTACTAGATCGTCTTGAAGCTGAAACGGGGCGACGCACCTACTTGAACCAACCGACCATGGGAAAACACCTCACCGAGGATTTCTATCCGGATGGCCACAAGATGCAGTTTCCAAAAAGCATCGAACGCTTTACCAATGTTCCTTATGATCCGGATCAAGTGCTGAAAAACATCGGCCAAACCGTCAACGAACTGGTTCAGTATTTAGAAGACACCAAGCCAGCAAAAGTTTGCCCCGGCGTGTTCTTGACCTATCCAGCGAGTGCTGAATGATTCAATTCGCTCATAATTTTATCGTCGTTGTTGCCCTAACCCTTTGCCTTTCGGCCCTGGCCGACCCCGCGGACTCGACCCCAAGTTTCGACCGCGAGGCCGCTCGGGAAAAGGCCCTGGCTGTGATTAAAAACCCGCCAGTTCCCAATATTTCTATTACTGGCTTTACCAAAGCGCCAAAATCCCATCAAAAACTTTTGCGCCACTACCGCAACAACTGGGCTCCGTTGGCTTTAGAATACATGCGCGAAAATATCCGTTGGTATGTCTATACCGTGTCCTTGGACCGCGCTCTTTACCGCGATGAAGCTGAAAAGCAGGCCTGGACCACAGCCATGTCTGAGCACTTGATGAACAAATCNAAGATCATGGGTTCGAACAAATTCGTTCAGGCCACTAAAACGTTATACGACCTATCCCGTGGGATGGATGGCCTTGTNCCACAACTGGCCGAACGCTACTGGAACGCGATGGCGGGCTTTAATTACCGCAACGAAGACCAAGAACTTGTTAAAGAACTTGCTGAAGTTGTCGCCCAGATTAAAAGCATTCGAAATAACTCACCGATCAGTGAAGGGCTTGGAGAAAATCAAAGACAGTCTTTGGCGATTCGAAAAGCCTTCTACGCCGGTGAAATGGGTTTGGTTGAAGCCGCAGCGAAACTGGACGAACTGGAAACCACCAGCCTAAGCGCCATGGGCCACGACATTGGCTTAAAAGCCGCCGAGCTACAAAATCGAAAAGCCATCATATTAACCAAGCTGGCTCAGAACCTAGGGTTTAATAACCACGCCGAGTATATGTTCGCACAACGCGCCCATTTTTATAGCGACAATATGAAAACACCTTCGCAACGAATCGCTATGCTTGAAAAGATCTTCGATGTCTTAGAGCCCGTACTAAAGCGAATTCACAAAACCATCGCCGAAATCCACCCTTTGCGTCCGCAACCAGACCAGCTGTCGGCCACTGAANTGGGACTTCTTTATCCNGAATCAGATACACTGGTGAATGACTACTACCGGAAAGAAACCGTGGGCGAAGTCTGGAAGCAGTTTTATACAGAAAACGGATTTCCGATGGATCGCTGGGAGCACCTTGATCTAGACAGTTATCCTCGCAAAGGGAAGTACACTCATGCCTATATGGCAGCACAAGCCCTACGCATGCCAAAAANCTATCAGATTAACGCCTCTGATCTTGGCGTAAACCTACCAAGCCAATCAGACGCNTGGCTCTCTCCTGTCATATCTATCGTTCAAAACATTCGAATCAATTCGACCTACGGCTATAAAGTTGTGGTGCACGAAACGGGACACTTCTGGGACTACGCCAGTCAACGGGTCCCCGATGGCCCCTTTGCCGTTTTTGATTCCGAAGGCGACCCTGTCCGCGCGATATCCTGGGCCGAAACACCCTCAACCAGCATGGAAAAAGTCCGTTTCGACCGCGATCTGCTGCTAGCAAAACTACGAAACGAGCAAGGACAGCCCATTCCCGAAGCGGACCTTGATCGCTATCTTGCCACAACAACCATTAGCGAGTTTGAAGGCGTCGTCAGCACAGCAAAAGGGGCCTGGTATGACTACAGCCTTTGGAATTATGCCTATACTGAAAACAGTGAATCCTTCGTTCAACGAATGGAAACCCTTCACAACAAAATGACCAAACGATTTTCCTCGGGGCGACGGCCACGCCACCGAGCCTTCCCCAGCTTTTACAGCAAGTTTTCAACCGATCACTTCACCGGCGCTAGTGTGAAGTATGATTATTTCTTTTCCGACCTCGCCGCCGAATTGATTCATGAACATCTTATGGATCGCTTCGAGCAGGAAACCGGTCGCCGCAGCTATTTAAACCAGCCAAGCATGGGTTCGATTTTAACCGAAGAACTGTACCCCGATGGACGTGCCAAAGCCTTTCCACAAAGTATCGAAGACTTTACGGGGATGAGTTACAACCCGACCCAGATTCTATCCAAGGTCACCGCTTCGGTTGATAAGGCCTTGGATCAATTGGTCGCGACGGCCCCAAAGATGAGCTGCCAAGGCGTGTTCTTAGTGCTTCCAAGGCACGTGGCGAAATAGAGAATAACTTCTAAAAATTGACTGACTAAACGGGGCCATATCGAGGCCTAATTCGTCACGACCTCAAAGGACGAATACCAATCTCAAGACCGACAATTTTTAAGATGGTATTTAATATTTTTATCGACGGGATTTTTTTTCCGGTTTCTAGTTCGTTGATGGTTTTGTTACTGACGCCAATGAATTTTGCAAAATCCGCCTGTGACATTCCAAGCATTTGACGAATCAAATAGCAAAGCTCGGGAAGATCCATGCTGTTTTCCTCGGCCCGCTGCAAGATTTCTAGACGGATTTTCTTTGTATCTGTTTTTTTTGTCTTCACTTCGAATCCCTATAGGCCTTTAGGGCATGAATAAGATCGCCTTTAAACCGCGTGCAGTGCTCGATAAGTTGATGATGCGCTAACCTGTCAGATAAAAATTGTTCCGACGACACAACAGCCTCAATAAAGAGATCTAATTTTTCTTTGAAGATATTCACCCCCACAGACAACCCCACAAGCTCGTCTTCAATGGCGTTCATATCAGGAATATAAAGTTTTTCTTTCTGCCACTTGATGGCCCTTGGAATACCCTCGGGATCATAAGCCATAGGGGCAAAATCATAGACTGGCGACAGACGGATACTTCCATCGGTTTTTTTTATGAACGACGTGTTACGTGCATGATTGTCGTTATTGCCATAGGCGATATTTAAAAAATCTCGCAAGATAAATTCGATACAATCTGCCTCAGCATCACTTGAATATTTTGCGATCACTTTAAGCAGATCATTATTGGTGATCTGTGGCGTATAACTGGCCATCTCAAGGGCTGAGCACAAACTTTCAAGGCCATAATATTCGACAGACTCACGGCCAATATTTCGATCGAATCTTTTTATGAATAACGTGTCCTGTACGTACTCTAACTTCCCGTCCGTCTTTAATCCGGCCATTTCAGCTAAGTCCATATAGCTAGCCTCGGCTTCTAAAATCTGTTTGTCCCGTAGGGTTTTCCCTCGTGGGTACTTAACAATATAGTATTCGGCGATACTTTTTTCTTCGATGGCTTGGTCACCATGCCATTGGCCTTTCTTGTCTTTGACCAATAAAAATTTAGGCGCCATGCCTCCAGCCCCACTGAAGCCTGACACCATCGCTCCCATTTGTTCTGCGTAATCAATGAAGCTCATGCCTCTGTCAATGATTTCATTTTTTGAAAAACCCGGATGATCAATCGTCGTCAGCTGTTTCCGGTTTTCCATCTGGACTCGTACGTTCCCTGGCGGTGTGATCGGCGCATTGTAAAGCACGTCCAAATCATGGGATGGCCCGTCCCTTTCGATCCCCAATCGTTTCTGCCACGCCTGCCTTGCCGCGCCGTTTGGCAGAATATCCAGCAAATAGGGATGCCATGTGGGATAGCTTTTTAAGCCAAAGTTCAGGGGGGTACCCAAAGACAAAGCCCGGTAGTTGCGGTGATCTAGGGCATCCATATTTTCAAGTAAGTAGTCTTCATGGTAGTAGAACCTGGTCGCAGCACGATGGCCTTGCTCTGGACGGCCATGGATTTCAACATGGCCAAGCAAGGTCCAGTCGGCTTCTATTTTTATCTCAAGGGGAATTTGTTTCATTTTGATACCCATGTACTAAAGTACACTAAATGTCTTCTTAGATACATATACAGTGTATTAAAATACATGGTTAATCAATTAATGCGTGAAAATAGTGTATTAAAATACACCATGGGCCAGGTTATCGCTTCTTTGAAGCCGCTACTTCGCCAGTCGGCAGTGGTAAGTCTCTGAACCCGGAAAAGGTTGAATCTCTCCACCGGGTTTAAACTGCAACCCAACCATCGAGTAAATGACCTCGAAGGAATCTAAGGAAGATGACACTTTGAAGGATTCTTTAAAAATCATTCGAGCAATATCGGTATCAAGAGCCTTACTAACGACCCAAGTCCCTGGAATAGAGCAATCAACCGGATAGCGTCCGTCTTCTTGAGGCTCGACAGTTCGGCCCCGGGGCACTTCATTCAATAAGTAAGTACTCACGTCGCCTTTATCACGTTTTGAAAAAGCTGTTTTAATCTGAGCCACCGCTAGTTCGGCATCTTGATAGGACAAAGTCAGAAACCGTTCAGCGCCCTCGCTGTATTCAATGGCTTGACCATTCTTTTCAAGGATTTCGCAGGTATAAGAACCGTCCTGAATCCTTGGGCATGGATCTGCCTGTGCGATCCCCGCCAAAAAAATCAAAGCAAGCACAAGGTGTTTCATCTTAAGTCCTTCCCTTAAAGGCTTATAGTTCTTCAATCCAATCGCACTGATAAAGCTCGCTGCCTAAGTGTGAATACTCCCCACCATTTGGAAGTTGAATTTTGGCGTCCAATTCGAAGGACTCGGTAAAGCTTTTGGAATCATGCGAAGCCGTTAAAACCGTATGAGCCCGACGATACCCTAGAAGTAAGGTTTCTGTTTGATGGGACTCCAATACACCTTCACGGCAACTGGCTGCCTCAATAGCCACGGCTAAAGATTGTGACAAATCCTTGGCCTGTGCCTTCGATGCGCCTAAGGCAAAATTCACACGGGTCTGACTGGAGGGAGCCATAGGGTGATCGTGATGTTGACCAGCAACATAGGGTACCGCTTGTGACCAGCTTAGAGTTTCAACCTCAGCACCCTGGCTGTCTCGATGTGTTTGGTGGCGGATCTCCACCGACTTCCCAGCACCGTCATAAACGGGCTGACCATCGCTCATCACCATCTGGCACTTATAGCGCCCCTCTAGAAATTGCGGACACACTTCAGCTTGAACGGACAATCCCAGGGTAAACAGTAGCAATATCAACTTCATAGAAGCCCCTCATTTTATAAGGCCTGCACAGTATCAAGGCAGCCTTTACTGGACAGCAAAAAGACCCCGTCTCTGTAATATCTCTGAGCGCTTTGCATGGGATTTGATAGAAATTTCAGGCCTCAACGGACCTCATTTCCAAGGGCGGTCGTCAGCTCCACGGGCAACTCTATAAAAGATTCATACTTGCCCTCACCTGCGGCCTTAGGCTGTGCACCACTGGGTACAGAACTTGCTGTTAGTCTTCCTATGTTGAGATCTCGATTTATTCTGCCATGGGCCTTTTTGGGTCTGTTTTTTTGCCTTTTTGTTCCCGCCATTGGCTCGGCCTCCAGCCAGTGCTCTAGCCTTTTTGAGCCAGCCAACCCTTACGAGCAAAAGCTTGAGGCACTTCGGTTATCCACCTACCAGCAGTTTACTGGCCTTAAAGGGAGTAAACGTCCTCCCAAGGACTGGAGAAACTCTCGACGAAAACAGTCCAAGCAAGCGAAGCAGATCTACCAAACGAGCCCGGCCATACTTGCGGAAATTTCTGATATTAAAANGGAGCTGCGACGAGGAACACAGTCGGCGGAAGACATTACATCGATGCAGCTTCTTNCTCGGGTTAAACANCGTATCGAGTCGACCTACTTCCGTGATAGGCTCACTCNCTTTTTCGCAAAAGGCCCTTTTAAAAAGCTCAGTCAAAGCACCAACCAGCTTTTAGAGTCTTCCGGAGCCCAAGATATTCCNTTCTGGCGAATGANCCGCTTTATCAATCGGTTCTACCAGACAGTTGAAGAGTANAAGCTGAGNTACGGACCCGAGTTCTTTGAACANCAGCGTATGAAGAAGGCGGCTTTTGATGTCTTCGCCATTCACATGCTTTCTGAAATNTTGAAAACTCCTATTCCNTCCGTCAAAGCGGTCTACGCACTGGCTTTACTACACCCAATCACCGATGAGGCCCTGGACTCTGGNTTGGATGTCAGTGATGCAATGAAAAAAATCACGAAAAAACTAAACGGGTTACCTGTCCAGGCTGAAACCCGATACGAAGTCGTCGCGCTTGGCTTGGTCGATGATATTCTTCGAGCACATCCCGAAGACGCAAACCCCTGGGTGATCCACTCTTTAAGGCGACTGCATACCGCCCAACTTAAAAGCGTCGTGATTCAAAAGTCTGGAACCGTCGAAGAAGTCATCGACAACACACTCGATAAGGGCGCCCTGACTTACCTACTTTTTGGTGCCCTCGCCGTCGGCGACCTGACCGCTGGACAAGCCGAGTACTTTTACCGGGCCGGTGCTATTCTACAACTGGTCGATGACCTTCTTGATCTAGGAGCCGACTTCGAGGAAGGCCAAAAAACACCCTGGACCATCGCTTATTCGGATCACAGGAAAAGTTTGAAGTCACCTTACCAACGAACCATTTTACTTTTGAACCTTCTGAATAAGGATGCTCCTGAACTACTCGGAGACTGGCCATCAAAAGACAAACTGGTCGGCTCTTTTAATTTCGCATTCCGCTTGTTTACACTGGCCTCGATGACCGACCCTTTCGCTGGAAAGTACATCGCAAAGCAAGCCCGGGAACTGGCCCCGGTCCCACCAAAAGTCATCAATAATGTTGTTACCGGGCTNTTAGATACNTTGGAAGCTGGTGCCCCTGGCCCTGAAAAGCCACTGGTTGAGGTTCTTGATATGGGCTTTTTAAACGGCCGCTACTTTGGTAACGAAGACGGAAATGACTATCCTGTGGCACCAGACCGTTTAGATACTCTCCCCTCTCGAATGAATGTCGGTGCCCANTTACTAAGGCATGCCCATCAATGGCTTCGTNACGATTTANAGCGCCCAGGAAAACCCGGCCTTATGGGGGTCACATACGGCTATATGATGCTTTATGCGGCGGTGATGTATGCGAACACCTTTATGCATGAACCCTCGCCTGGCCTGGAATACCTGTTTATGGGTCAGATGATCATGGTGGCCATGTTCCTTTGTGGTGCTCCCTTCGGAGCCTTTTTGTTTTCCGTGGCAACCCTGGTCGCATCCTTCTTTATCTGAGCCAAAAAGGTGTAGAAACTTTTTACAGGTGACCAGCTAGTTCCTAAACAGGCTATTTTAAANCNTTGAAATGACTGCGTTTTTCNCCATATNAATCGGCATCCTTCTTGTATATGTAAATGGGTAGGAGGAGCTATGGAATCACAAAAAAACCTCGGACAATGGATCTATTACGGTAGNTTTGCCGTTCTTTCCACCCTATGTATAGCTGCCATGGTTGTAGCTCTTCATCCGGCATTAAAAAATTCGGTCAAAACAGCTTTTAATTCGCCCTACCGAAAAGTTCTTTCTGTGGTGAATGCAAAGATGGACGATAACCAACGGGTCAAAGTCGTAAAGGTTCTTACCCATGAAGGTCTTTACCTTGAGGTTTATGGTGGTTCACAACCCTACACCAGNCCCCTGATCGATCGAATCAAACTTCCCGATCANAAAGATGGCTATTTTCTATTTCGCGGACATGCAACAAANCTAGCGATCGATGATGTCGATGGTGATAAAATCCCCGAAATCATTGCCCCTAGTTATGATGCCAACCTAGTCGCGCACTTAAATGTCTACCGCTATAACCAAGACCGAAAGACCTTCGAGCCAATCCGAGAGCTATAATAGCCCCAAGCCCACAGAACTTTTCTGTGGCNTTATTTAGTTAGCCTTCTTGTTCAAATCTCTCCATGAGCGCCCTTGTCTCATGGAACGATCCAACTGAAATTTTTGAACCGCCTGCTGATGGTCGGAATACTTTGTGGTGAACACATGGGTTCCATCGTTCCGGCTCACAAAAAACAAGTAATCACTTTCTTTCGGTTGAACCGCCGCTTGCAAGGCTTGCTGACCGGGATTCGCTATGGGCCCAAAAGGCAAACCCTTAAAAGTATAGGTATTATACCTGTCTTTGGTTTTCAGATCTTTTTTAGTGATATTTTTGGTCATCTGACCGGTGCGATCCAGAACTCCGTAAATAACGGTCGGATCTGTTTGCAGTCTCATGCCCTTTTTTAATCGATTATGAAACACCGACGAAATCAAAGCGCGCTCAAAAGGAGCCCCGGTTTCCTTTTCGATAATACTGGCTAAGATCACCACTTCATGATCCGACAACCCCAAGGCCTCTCCCCGCCCTTGAACCTCAGAAAAAGTATTTTTGAAATTTTCAAACATCAACTGAACAAGATCCTGCTCTTTGGTAAACCGAGTGATCAAATAGGTTTCTGGNAACAGATAGCCTTCTAAGCTTGGTAGCGCNTGTCCCGTCAGCTGTTTAATATAGGCTTGGTTTTGACAAAGCTCTAAAAATGTATCGGCTCGGCCGTAGCCTTTTTGCTCAATCAGGTTAGCGATTTCATACATATTAAGACCTTCAGGAATGGTCAGCGAGTAGGTCTTGCTTATTCCTGATGACAAGGTTTTAAGTATGGTCAATGGACTCATAGACGCATCTAACGAATACTCACCCACACGGATCGATTGAGTAAAGCCAAACAGCTTGGCAACCACTTTAAATTCNAAGGGACTTCGAACAAGCCCTGACTCTTCTAATTTTTTGGACACAACGTGAAAGCTCGAACCCGGTGACACTAAAAAATCGACCGATTGGCTTTCACCACCGACAGGGGCGTANGCATAAAAAGCCAAGCGCCCGACAAATCCAAACAGAGCTACAAAGGATAAAGCGATAAAGGTACGAATCATGACACTCGACTTTGCTGGGTCTAACCCGGTAAATTAAAAATCAATGCCAGGCATCAACTTCGAAGTATCTAACTCAGTATGATCTTCAAGTGACGCCACAGGCACTGTACAATAGTTCACCGCAAAATGAGCTGAAGGTCTATCATTCCCTGACTTCCCGCGCCCACCAAAAGGCATTCTTGAGCTAGCCCCATTGGTTGTTCGATTCCAATTCAACAATCCCACTTTGGCTTCCATCAAAGCCTTCTTATAAAGAGCCTCGTCCTTGGTGAAAATTGACATCACCAAACCAAACCCGGTCGAATTATTGATTTCTAAGGCCTCTTCGATTTCGTCCACCGTGTATATGGCGACATTCGGACCGAAAATCTCAGACTTCTGATAAACGGATTTCGGNTTAAACTGCTTCACATCGTAAATACTTGGCGTCACATAGTGACCTGGCGTTGCAAGCTCAAGTGGCTTTCCTCGCATCACCTTCTCAGCACCCTCGCGTAAAGCGATTTCTTGAAAGCGCACGTATTTTTCCACCGAATCTTCACTGATCAACGGCCCCATAAAAGGATTGTCTTTCCAGTGTCCAATTTCGATCTTTTTGGCCGCTTTATAAAAACGGTCTAAAAATTTCTCTTTCATCCCACGCTTTAAGATGACTCGAGACGTCCCCGAGCAGCGCTGCCCTGATGTTAAAAAAGCACCGACTAAAGTTTCGTAAGTCGCTTTTTCAAAATCACAATCATCCCAAATAACCGAAGCGTTTTTACCACCCATCTCAAGGGCAAGAATCTTCCAATGATGTTGCAAAGTTTCTTGTTTGATTTTTAAGCCCACATCATAAGAGCCCGTAAAAAGCACACCGTCGACGTACTCGTGGCCAGCCAAACGCTTGCCCGTTTCACCCTGCCCCTGAACCAAATTGAACACACCCTTAGGAAACCCAGCCTGTTCAATCATTTCAGCCATTAGCTGACCCGTGGCCGGCGTCTTTTCAGAGGGTTTAAACACAATGGTGTTTCCCGTGGCCAAGGCCGGCACAATATGTCCGTTCGCTAGGTGACAGGGGAAATTAAAGGGACCAAGTACCGCCATAACCCCGCGTGATTGNTGGCGAATATATCCATCAATGCTCGGTAACGCGTTTTCAACCTTCACATCCTCGATCAACTTCATCGAATGCTCTAAGGTGATTTTGATCTTTCCCGCCAAAGCCCCGGCCTCGGTTAGGCTTTCCCATAATGGCTTTCCTGTTTCGCGCGATATCGCCTCGGCCATTCGTTCCTTATTCGCCACATATAAGTCATGCAGCTTCATCAAGTACTCGTTTCGCTGGGCCTGCGGGGTCACTTTCCACGTTTTATAAGCGCGGTTTGCCGCTTCAACGGCTTTTTCCAGGTTGTCGTATTTGGCTTTCGCTTGAAAGACCGTTTCTTTTAGGTCTGCCGGACTTGATATCGCCCACTCAGCATCGCCTTCAACGATATCCACAAACTGACCATCGATAAAATCACCTTTATAGGGAATTGTCGCACTCATACTTCCATCCTTTTTGGTCCATCGGGTAAGGGATAAAAAATCACGTCTTCACCCGGTTCAAATGGCAACCACCTTCTGTCTGTCTCGGGAATCACCAATTGATTACCTTCAAGATGAAAACTGGTCATACCACCCACAAAATCATTATCACGAACCGCAGCCAACAAAGCCTTGCCCTGAAAAGGCCCCTTCCCTTTGCCCTGGAACTGCACCTTTTTCATATTCTTGATTGGCTCAAGATCCTGAAGCTTCGCCCCCACATGAGGACCGCCGTCAAAAGGATCCACTTCATTTTTGTACTCGAAACCCAGTTGTTTCAACATATGAAGCGCCGGCTCAGTTTCCACACTAACACGCCCCATAACCAAGCGGGCTTTCGGGTCTAACAAGCACAGGTATATGTCTTCTTCGGGAAAAAGGCTTCGAATGAACTCTTTATTTTTACCACTTAAAGCGTCCGCTTCTTGGTAAGGCATCCCGGTAAAGCGCCGCCCCAAAGNCTCCCAAAACTCGCTACGACCTTCATCGGTTAAAGGCGGNGCTAGTTCAGCATGAATGTCTTCTTTAAATTTATCAGGAAAGCAGCCTAAATATAAAAACCGAATCAGGCTGATCTGACGGCCAATTTTTTCCGGACGGCGACGATAGTTTCCGTCCACGATCAACCCGCCCACTTCTGTCGAACCATCGGTCTCAATTTTCAGTCGCAAGATCTGGTGGATAAAGCCAACACCCAGATCTGGACTGAAGCGTTCTTTTTTTAACACTTCGAAACTGTAGCTGGGCTGCTTGGGTGTGCCTTTTTGTGCCGTTATGACTGAACAGCCAGCCACATTTTTGGTTTCGACATCTTCCGCAACAAACATAAAATGAGCATCTTCACGCGAACATTGACCGGAAAAAGACTGNTCAGAACATTCCACTTTTTCAGCCAATACTTTTTTATCTGACGGCAGNTTCAACAGCGTAAATTGGGTCGATAGATTATAAAGGTCACCGACATCCGAAGGTCGGGCCGATCNAAGTAAAANACTCATAAACAAATCCTTCGAATCAAAGCTTCATATATTTGAACCGCTTTTTCCAGCTCGGAAATGCGGACATTTTCGTTGGCAATCATACCATTTGGGTTCGGTGTTCCTGGGCCAAACAAAAGGCACTGGCTGTCCGGGCGACGAAACAAATTCGCTTCCGTCGAATAGGACATTTTAACGATCTCGGGCGGAACGTCATTCCCCTGTAGGACTTCTTGCATCTCCTGCACGAAGGCACTGTCACTTGGATGATCAAACGGGTGAGTAAACGTCGTAATTCGAAAGACAGCCCCTTGCTGGTGACAAACCATACGCAGTTTTTCAATCCACACATCGTAAACGTCAGAGGTAATATTGGCCGGCAATCGACAATCGACATAAATACGAATGTGTTCTTGAAAGGTGCGGACCTGGCCAACATTTAACGTCGCATAGGGCGGATCAAAACCTTTGGAAGGATACTGCTTGAACTCTTCCATCAGTTGTTCCGCGACGTTAACAATTGACGTCAATCGATTCACCACCGAGCTTCGCATCGAACTGACCAAGTCCATTTCAACAAAGGCCGATTCAGGAAAACTGGTGGGCTGTGAGCCGCCGTCCATTTCCAAAATAGCAATTCCTTGCGGCAGTTTGGCCACATACTTAATCATTTCGATAATCGGATTGCCTTGCAGACTGACAGGGCTGGCCCCATCATCAGCACGAAACATTTTCGTGCGACTCGAGCTACTTTCAGCTAAATCATGCTGTCGTTGGTAGGCCATTTCTTGATCTGAAAAAGGGATCGATATCTCAACAACCGCTTGTCCCTGCCCACCCGTGCATAGTTTCAGGTCGGTCGGCTTACCAACAAGAATCCGCTTGGACCTGACTTTTTTTCGGCGCAGAAGCTTCATGGCCCCGGTTCGACCACTGGCCTCGCCGAAGGTTCCAACAAGGCTTAGTTTTTGCTTTAAATTTTTAACGCCAACNTTATTGATGGCGATCAGTTTACATAAAAAATCCGCTTTCGCGTCAGCTAAGCCTAATCCATAAGCTTCATCTTGGTAAATGCTCATTTGAAAGGGGTTGTTTTGCGTCTTATCCCAAAGGGCATAGCCTCCAGGGTCGGGCGTATCTAGGTGGGAAAGCANAAGCANCTCGGATGGCGCTTCGCTTTCGTGGCTGACCGCCACCAAGTTGGCTTCTTCCCGCTGCTGATGAACTTCAGACAGAATTTCGACGTCCAAACCGGCCTCGCGACAAAGCTCAGCCGCATAGACCACCAGCTCACGACTTCCGTGGCTGGTCGTACTATCAATAGAAATCAGTTTTCGACACTCGTCGATCAGATTCAAGCAAGCTCCAANACAGACTTTTCAATAATAGACAGGGCCACTTTCACGTCCGCTTCCGTCATCACAGCCGGAAGTAAGAAACGCAAGCGGAAGGGGCCACGGCCACAACCAAAAGTCACAAGTCCGTTTTTATAAAGAACCTGTATCAGCTCCATCATCTTTTCTTTGCTACCATCCAAAGGCGTTACCGCACACATTAAGCCAAGACCGCCCGCATCCTGTAACAGGCCTTTGCAGCTAGTCTCGTTTAACATTTTTAAGCCATCAACAAACTGATGGTGCANTGTCCAGATCTTGCCGTCCTTACCCAGGTAGCCGTCATTATCCAACATATTTAAAACTTCTAATCCAGCAGAAAGGGCCGCCGATGACCCAGCAAAGGTCCCAGCAATCAANCCGGGCTGTGGGTTGAGCTCTTCTGTATACAAAGTCGCGCCCGCCTGAAGCGTTTTAGCCACCGTGCAGATATCCACGTATTTTCCCAAATCCAAAGTNTCATAGGCAAAGAACTCGCCCGTTCGGCAAAAGGTTTGAACTTCATCAAACCAGTTCGGAATACCGTGTTCNTTGGTGAAGGCCAAAAGGGGCTCAAAGAACTCTTTCGGNGCNACGTTATAGCCACCTTCACCTTGCATGGGTTCGAATACAAATGTGCAAATGTCGCCTTTATGTTTAGCGACGATCTCTTTCAAGGCACGCAAGCTTTTCTCGGTGCTTTGAGGGTCGTTTTTATCGTAAAACGGAATTCGCTCAACTTCATCGTAACGAGGAAGCCCGACACGCATGGTATCGTTATCGGTGATTTCAGCCATCATCTGCGATCGCCCAGCAAAGGCGTGCTTCATACTAATAATTTTTTTGGCCGCGTTGGTTTTTTGTCGACACATNTTCAACGCATTTTCACCGGACATCGAACCCGAAGTGGTGATCCANGCATATTTTAAAGGNCTGTTTCTAGACGCNATTTCAACCAGCTTCTTTGAAAGCTCCAACCACTCTTTACCAATTTGAAGGTTCCCTTGAATAACAACATCTTGGATAGCTCCGCGAACAGCTGCGGCCATCAATCGTGGATGCGAGTGACCAAAAATATTGATCCCAATCCCGTTAATTAAATCAATTTTAATCGAGCCATCTTCCAGCTCGGCATAAGGACCCCGTCCAAGACCCGAACCAATATAAGGGAAAAACAAGCCGCGCCCGCGAACCTCACCGGACTTATCAGCTAAAGCCTTGTTNCTGGCTGCAAACTCGGNCTGTGGNTCACGTGGACCTTCGATTTTTGCAGAGTGTTTTTCAACGGATGAAATTAAAGTCGAGATTTGTTTTTCAATATCAGAATCTTGCTGAAACTGGTGCCCAAAAAGCTGTGCCATTATGCCTCCTAGATGGTCTGTTTATAATATAGATAGGTGGGGTGGTGACAAGTTCCCCGTCGGCACCAGCCCTATAATTAGGTACCGCTTTCCGGAATCACGTTGAGGGCCTCGGCCTCAGGCAGTAAACTGATTGTATGCGGACCTCTTTGTTACTGTTCATTTTGATTTTTCTTGCCACAAGCCTAGGCCTAGCTAACGAACAACGNCCCGAGGCCGGCGGCGCCCTGAAAGACTTTCAAGAGGGCATCCAGGCCTTTCAACAAAATGACTTTGAGNAAGCCTTTGAGTCCTTCCAACTGGCCGCCGAGAAATCACCCGAAAATAGCTCTGCTTTCTACAACTTAGGAATTTCTGCGATGCGTCTTAAAAGATTTGGATACGCATTAGCCGCCTTTCGAAGATCCTTTGCCTTAAACCCAGCCAGCACCGACTCGGTGCGTGGAATTTCCGAGTCATCTAAAACCTTGGGCCTAAGAACCAATGACAGCGAGTGGGAGGCCTTTCGAGAGCAGATCCTGACCCGTGTCAGCTTCAACCAACTNTTAGCCGTTGTCGCTGTTTTCTTAGGGCTGTCCGGGTTCTTGCTTTTAAAATATGCCGGACTTAGACGTACAGCCTTAAAGTTTGATGAACCTTTACCTCGNTTTCCGACNACNGGCTTAAGCCTGTTTATCGCTTTTATGGTGACTCTGCTTCTGTTGGGCGCCAAGACCTGGGACCACCTGCAACCGCGCGCNACCGTTGTTGCNCAAACCGCCCCCCTTCGCAGCGGNCCCACCACCGACAACCCGGAATTGTTTCAACTGACCGAGGGCCAAGAGGTATTGCTTCGACAAAAGAATGACACGTGGATTCAGGTCACCTACCCTGGTGGCCTAACCGGCTGGCTTTCCGCACAAGACATCTTTTTCACCTCAGGCAGACGTCCATGGTAGATTTCCTTTGGGATAATTTATTTAAAAAGAACAAGCAGGAAGAGATCGCGATTAAGCGGTTGAAGAAAACTCATTTGTTTTCGCAGCTCACCCGAAAAGAATTGGTTCTTCTTTCCAAACATCTTCACATTCGTCAGTACCGTCCCAAAGAACCTGTTTTCCGCCAGGGCGAGATGGGTGTGGGGCTTTACGTCGTTATCCAAGGACATGTGAATATACACAGCCGTAATGACCTTGAACTTGAAACCAAGGAAACCCTCATCACCCGCTTAGGTCCGGGGGACTTTTTCGGTGAACTGGCCTTGGTTGAAGAAAACGGCCGACGAACGGCCTCGGCATCCGCTTGCGACGAGGCTTTGCTGGCCGGATTTTTCCAGCCAGACCTTCATGAAATGATCGATCGCTACCCTAATTTAGCCGTTAAAATTTTACTGCGACTTTCTGAGATACTTGGAACACGACTTAAAGAAACCACCACGACCGTATCGGCCTTAAAGCGCGAGCTAAAGGTCATCGACACTCACTAAGGTAGCATGAACACTCAGCCCACTTGGAAGCGACAGCTTCGACGAGAAAACTGGATTCGACTAGGGGCCTTTGCCGCCTCCTTTATACTGTTCGTCGTGTTGCTTCTTAAAATCCAGAACCTGATGACTTCCGTGGTGCTCGCGGTGGTTCTGGTCTATTTGTTAGGGCCGATGGTTCAGATGGCCGAACACAAGGGTCTGCAAAGAATCACAGCCATTTCGGTTATCTATCTGGTCTTAACCGCGCTTCTTGCCCTACTTGGCGCCAGCGGCTATCCACTTGTCGCCTCCCAATACGAGCTTTTACGGGATGAACTTCCCAAATATATCAACGGAATGACGGACTTTTTCACTCAGTTGGAAAGTCGGTTTTATTTTCTATCCGGAGACGCTGGTTTTTTTGACCTAAGCGACCGTGCTGAAGAGCTCATTATCACATTTACCAGCTCATTTTTTGAAGACATCCCCAACTTGCTTTCACGCTCGTTAACCACCTTGTTCTTGGCCCCATTTTTTGCTTTTTTTCTTTTAAAAGATGGTCGAACCCTGAAGCGAGCCGTGATTAGCTTTGTCCCGAACCAACTTTTTGAAACGGTTCACAACCTACAGTTTCAAGTCAATCGCCAAGTTGGTGGCTTTGTTCGCGCGCGACTTCTAGAGGCCCTCATCGTCGGCCTTGTGACTTTAACCGGCTTATTGATCATCGATTTTCGCTATGCACCGCTGTTGGCTGCTTTTGCCGCCGTGACCAATTTGATTCCCTACGTCGGTCCGATCATTGGCGCCGTGCCCGCCTTGGCCATTGCTTTGATCAACGGATCTAGCGGATTGGAAATCACAGCCGTGGCTGTCGTGTATTTAATTGCACAGCTGTTGGACGCCCTGATTTTAATCCCCATTATGGTGGCCAAATTGGTGAATATGCACCCCGTCACGGTGGTTGTCGTTCTTATCGCTGGGGCTCAGCTCATGGGCGTCTTGGGAATGATCATTTCCATCCCGGTCTATAACGCCGGAAAGCTGACCGTATCTGCAATCTATCAACACCTGGTCGATTTTCGCGTCTGAGGGAAGACATCACTTGTTGAACTCCCCGAGGAGTATGACTAAACTGGCCCGTATGGCCGCTTTCAGAACCTTTATCGCCTTATCTCTATGCTTTTTATTTTACTCCTGCTCGAGCTTGGATAACTTAGATCCCAGCACGGCAGAAGGCTCCTATAAAATCGGGGTTCAACTAGCCGCTGACGGCCGCTATGAGGAAGCTCTTATTCAACTGGCCGACGTTCGAAACCGCTTTCCTTACAGTCAGTTTGCAACCGATGCCGAGTTGAAAATTGCTGATATCCACTTTGAACGTGAATCTTTTGTTGAAGCACAAAACGCCTATTTGCTTTTTAAAGACTTTCACCCAAAACATCCTCGGATCGACTACGCGACCTCGCAACTTGCTTTAAGCTATTTCCATCAGCTACCCGACACCATTGATCGCGATCTTTCGCAGGCGCAAAACGCCATCTCTGCTTTTGATGATGTGATCCGAAGCTACCCGGGAACAGAGTACGCCAAGAAAGCCAAAGAAAAGCGCGCCAAGATTTATGATATGTTGGCGCAAAAAGAACTTTATATCGCTGACTTTTACTTCAAGCAGAAACAATACCTGAGTGCGCTGGGGCGATACGAAGATGTCCTTCGTAAGTTTCCTGATCGCGGCCTGGATGCAAAAGCTCTTTACGGGGCCGCCATCAGTGCCAAAGAATCTCGTGAATTGGATCGCGCAAAGTCCTATGCCGAGCGCCTATTAAAGAACTTCCCGAAGTCTCAGGAAGCCAAAGACATTCAAGGAAAGGTCAAGCTATGAGCCAACTTGACGAGAACAACAACTCGGATGACCTACTGCTTGCAGCCAAAGAGCATTTCGAAGAAGGCCAATACGCCCAAACCGAGTCGCTACTGAACCAACTGATCCTACGGAACAACAAAACGCCCGATGTCTTCTTTATGCTTGGGACGGTTTACTACAACAAAGGGAAGTTCAATAAAGCGATTCGCGCCTTTAAGCGCGCTCTTGAATTAGACCCTAGCTTCACCGATGCCAGTGTTGGACTTAGTATTCTTTTAAATGACCTGGGCCGCTATGAAGAAGGCCGAGAAGTCTTTGCTGACGCAAAAGAAGTTTTAAAACGCCAAAANAACGACCCGGTTATCAACCAGCAGTTGGCTAAAAAGCATGAAGAACTGGGTGATTTATACACTCGCTATGAACGTTACGATGAAGCTCTCGAGCAATTTTATAAAATGTTGAATTTGAGCACGCGTAAAATTGATCCCAGCATGCGTGTTGTGACTTGCCTTGAAAAACTAGGNCGCGAGACCAAAGCCATCAGCGTATTAAAAGCCTTACTTCAAGACTATCCAAAGTACATCCCAGCGCGAGTTCGTTTGGGCCAAATTTATTTTGATTTAAATCAGGTTGCGACCGCAGTGGAAACCTGGGAAATCGCTTTAAAGCGTGATCCTGAAAATGTTCAATTAAAGCAGCTATTGCGAAAAGCCTCTTCAATTGAATCCACTCAGCTTGAACCTCTTAACGCCAATGAAGAAAGAATCTGATATGTCAAAAATGTCCGACGGCATGATCACTTTTTTAGATGAAAACGAAATTCACGAGATGATCACCGAGCTTGCTCACAAGATTAACCGTGACTACGCCAACCGTGAGCTTGTGTTAATATGCCCACTTAAAGGGTCCTTCTTATTTATGGCGGACTTGATGCGCAAACTGACTATGGCTGTTGAAGTGGACTTTGTTCACGTTACATCACCTAAAGGTCAATCTGTTCGCATTATAAAGGACGTTGAAATCGACCTGACCGGCAAAGACGTATTAATCGTCGAGGAAATCATCGATGCCGGTCGTACGTTAAGCTTTTTAAAGCGCCGCCTACTTTCATCGGATGCCCGAAGTGTAAAAATCGTGACTTTGCTTGATAAGCCAGCTCGTCGCGANCTNCCGATTAAGCCCGACTATTCTGGTAAAACCATCGATGACCGCTTTGTTGTTGGTTACGGAATGGACTCCGAAGAAGTGGGTCGAAACTACAAAAAGATCTATAATCTGGCTCAGTAATCTAGCTGTTCGTTGGCAGGCTCGGTTCTGCCAACATCGCTATTCATCTATGCAATTCGAAGAAGAAGTCTTTTTCACCTGCCCCTACTGCCTTCAACAAATTTCTATGCTGCTGGAAACGGCCCATGGCCAGCAAAGCTATATCGAAGACTGCGAAGTCTGCTGCCAACCCATTCAGATTTCTTACAGCTGCAANGANGATGGCCAAGTCCAAGGCTTAAACGCCATTTCCATCGAACAATAAGCGGCTTTGCCCTTTACGTTTTTTAAAACTTAGCCCTAATCAGCCNACTATAAGATNCTNGTATAACTAGGAAATGTATCGACCAGACGACTGCGAACTCGTTTATGAGGCGTATTTGTCATGGCAAAAATCGGNTCATCCCCACCCCGGATTCGCGCCGATTTGGCGTAGTAATCNTGCTTAGAAAGGTCCTCGGGGTGAACGGCATGAATGGTTAAACCGAAACGGTCTTGGCTAAAAATCCAGTCGATCCACCGGATGACATCGTTTCGGTGGACCATATTTACTAAATTCAAACCACCAGGAATATTCGTTCGACCTTGAAAGTGCTTTAAGGGGTGCCGGTCTTCACCAACAAGACCTGCGCAGCGCAACACAGTCAGGCGATCCCCAAGTCGTGACTTAAGAAGCTGTTCACACTGAAGAAGAATATGACCGTTTTCTTTTTCTGGCTCCGGCGGGGTGTCCTCAAAGACGTCGCCCTGATGATTTCCAAAGACTGAGGTCGATCCAATAAAAACCAGACGCTGAAGCTGCGGCAGTTGATCCAGTAGACGTTTTAGTTGTTCTGGGTGCTCCGGCCTGGGTGGGACATTTAAAACCAACTGCCGGGTAGATTGAAGGCTTTCAGGCAGATCCTGACCCAAGCAAAAGAGCTCGACACTGGAAAACCCTTGGTCGCTTAAGGATAGCAGCTTCTCTGGCGTTGTGGTGGTTAGCCGCGGGTGAAGTGAGGCCCAGTGACTTGCCAGCTCACGGCCCAGCCAGCCAGCACCAATGATCGCAGGACCATTTAAGCAACGTTTTGAAGGGATACCTGTTGAACTCATAGGATCAATCTAACGGCTTCCGGGCATAACGCAACCGGTCTCGGAAAAGTGACGCGTCACTAATTCACGGTCACTNATTCACGACGCGGTATNGCTACCCTTTANGACCTGGANCCTAAAAAAAAAGCCCAAGGCCGGGTGGCTTTGGGCTTTTGAAGTTCTATGGATAAGAAGGATGTAAATTACATCATTCCGGGCATTCCGCCCATTCCACCCATGCCACCTGGCATAGCTGGAGCACCACCGTCGTCCTTCTTAGGAGCGTCAGCAATCATTGTTTCAGTCGTCAACATCAATGAAGACACAGAAGCTGCGTTTTCAAGACCTGAACGAACAACCTTAACTGGATCGATAACACCGGCCTTCAATAGGTCCGTGTATTCTTCCGTCAAAGCGTTGAATCCGAAACCAGCTGATTTGTTAGCTAGTACGCGNTCAAGAACGATAGCNCCGTCAAGACCAGCGTTTGAAGCGATCTGACGAACAGGCTCTTCACAAGCGCGACGGATGATGTTGGCACCAAATTGCTCGTCGGCAGTTAGTTCCAACTTATCAATCACACGTGAAGCACGAAGAAGAGCTGTACCACCACCAGGGACGATACCTTCTTCAACAGCGGCGCGAGTNGCATTCAANGCATCTTCAACACGAGCCTTCTTTTCTTTCATTTCAACTTCAGAAGGAGCACCAACGTGGATCACAGCAACNCCACCAGCNANCTTNGCAAGACGCTCTTTTAGCTTTTCAGTGTCGTAGTCAGACGTTGATTCTTCGATTTGAGCTTTAATTTGGTTCACGCGACCATCGATGGCTTTTTTCTCGCCAGCGCCATCAACAACAGTGGTGTTGTCTTTGTCGATAACGATACGCTTTGCGTGTCCAAGATCTTCCAAAGTGGCTTGCTCAAGTTTGCGGCCGGTTTCTTCAGAAATAACAGTACCACCAGTTAGGATAGCGATGTCTTCAAGCATTGACTTACGACGATCACCAAAACCAGGAGCTTTAACNGCAGCAACATTCAAAGTACCGCGTAGTTTGTTAACAACCAAAGTCGCAAGCGCTTCACCGTCAACATCTTCAGCGATGATCAACAATGGACGACCTTGCTTAGCAACACCTTCAAGAACACCAAGTAGGTCCTTCATGTTGCTGATTTTTTTGTCATGGATAAGNATCAAAGCGTCCTCAAGAACAGCTTCCATTCGCTCTGCATTGGTCACGAAGTACGGAGAAAGGTAACCACGGTCAAACTGCATTCCTTCAACAACTTCCAACTCAGTCAAAGCTGTTTTAGATTCTTCAACAGTGATAACGCCTTCTTGGCCAACTTTATCCATCGCTTGAGCGATCATTTCACCGATTTCAGCGTCGTTGTTGGCAGAAATAGTACCAACTTGAGCCACTTCTTCAGATCCTTTGATCTTTTTAGACATTTTTTTAAGGTCAGCTGTCACAGCCGTAACCGCTTTGTCGATACCGCGCTTAACAGACATTGGGTTGTTNCCCGCAGTAACGATTTTCACACCTTCACGGAAGATGGCTTGAGCCAAAACCGTTGCAGACGTTGTTCCATCACCAGCGTCATCGTTGGTCTTAGAAGCCACTTCTTTAACCATCTGAGCNCCCATGTTTTCGAACTTGTTTTCTAGTTCGATTTCTTTCGCCACAGTCACACCATCTTTAGTGATCAATGGTGCACCGAAAGACTTTTCGATAACAACGTTACGACCTTTTGGTCCCAAAGTGACTTTTACTGCATCAGCAAGAGTGTTCACGCCTCGAAGAATCGATTTGCGAGCATCTTCAGAAAATCTTAGTTCTTTACTCATTTTATACTCCCGTAACTATTAATTAAGAATTCCAAGAACGTCTTCTTCACGCATCATCAAGAACTCTTCGCCATCNAGCTTAAGCTCTGTTCCAGCGTATTTGCTGAAAAGNATGCGATCTCCAACTTTAACTTCAAGAGGAAGAGTTTTTCCGTCTTCCAGGTGACGACCGTTACCAGTAGCCACGATTTCGCCTCGTTGAGGCTTTTCTTTTGCTGAATCAGGAATGATGATTCCGCCAGCAGTCACGTCGTTTTCAGCAGTACGACGAACTAGGATGCGATCGTGCAATGGGCGCACTTGCAGGTTTGTTGTAGCCATGTGGCAACCTCCTAAAAATGTAAATCCACTCGGTTTATTCATTTCAACGCCAAAGGCGCTGCTATTTGTTAGACGGGTTGAATATGAGCTCGCTTAAAAAACTGTCAAGTTGGCCCAATGCAAATTCTAGGAAGTTTTTTTGAACTGAAATAAACAATAAATGATTTCAATGGGTTAGAGCTGAGTATCTTCCGTTACTTGGGGCCCCGCGGTAGAGCGAATCAGGCTGGGTTCCGACGGTTTTTGCCGACCGGCCATTTCATAGGGAAGTTCTCGTAAGACCAGGGCCGCCTCCGTCCGTTGCCCATCGTCCATTTTGGCGACCAAATCGGACCAGGCCGATGGCCGACCCCGGAAACGACGCAGCTGAATGGCCAAATAGTCTTTAAATTCTAAATCTTGGCTAAAATGATAGACCTGACGGGCTTCCAGCACCGAATGATAATCATTCACACTGCCCGACTGCTCGTAGGTGCTCAGTCGGGTGCGCAGACTTTGATAGGCTGAAAGCACCTGCTTTTGCTTCCACTCGGTGAAGCTCGGTGGCAGCGATGTCGACGAACCACCGGCCGCATACCCGGCCAGGCTCCAAACTATCACTGCTATCAACGACCATACTTGTTTCACGGACAACGCACCTCGAAATCGATCCACCCCTAATACTTCAAAGCACATGCCACGCCCCAGGGGAACCTGAAGCCTTTGACCCGGTCCAGGTGGTAGGAATTTCCAAGCCACCGACAAATTGCGGCGCCGTCCCCTGTTCGCCATGAAAACAGGTAAAGGCACCCCCTTCCCCACCGCCAGAAGCCGCAAAGCCAATGACTTTCAGCGGGTTTACGCCTAGAATTCCCTTTTGGGAGAATCATGATCGCACTTAGCCTTAGCCTTGCCGTATTAGTTGTCTTGTTTGGATTTATCTTCACCTTGTATTTGCGTGTACTTAAGCGCGAACGCCAATTGCAGGACGAGCTGATCAACCTACGAACCTCCGAAGCCCGAGCCCAAGAAGCCAAATCTCAACTTGAGGGCCAAGTGGGAAAACTAAACACACAGTTCGAAGAGCAGTCTGAAAAAAACTCGGCATTGCAGTCAGAAAAAGCCCGCCTGGAAGCCGAGCTTCAAAACGTACAGACTCGCCTGAAAGAGGAGCGCGAGCAGCTGGATCAAGCCCAGAAGCGCCTTCAAGAAAGCTTTGAAAGCCTAGCCGCAAAGGCCCTTCGCGGAAACTCAGAACAGTTTATTCAACTGGCGCAAGAAACCTTTAAACGCGAACAGCAAGCTGCGACCTCGGACTTGGAAAAACGACAAACCGCGATTCAAACCCTGGTGGGTCCGCTGAAGGAATCCCTTGAGCAATATCAAAAGCGGGTTTCAGACATTGAACTGGCACGAACGCGGGCCTACACCAGCATTGAAGACCAGTTAAAAACCTTTAGCGAGCTCAGCCAAAATTTAAGTAAGGAAACCTCAGCCCTAAAAGATGCACTAAAAAAACCACATATCCGTGGTCGCTGGGGCGAGGTGCAGCTTAAAAACTGTGTCGAACTTGCTGGGATGTCCGAGTACTCAGACGTGACCTTCCAAGACAGCACCGACGGGGCGGAAGGCAACCGACTGATCCCAGATATGACGGTCAGAATGCCTGGCGGCCGCCTGGTTGTGGTCGACTGTAAAACACCGATTGATGCCTTTTTGGCCTCTTTGGAAGCTCAAAACGACGATGTTCGTCAAGCCGAGATGATCCGACATGGAAAACATGTAAAGTCCCATGTTCAAACCCTTGCAACCAAGGATTACGGCAAAAACATTGAAGGGGCCGCCGATTTTACAGTGATGTTCCTACCGAACGAATCCTTTCTGTATGCCGCGCTCGAGTCCGAGCCGGACTTGGTCGAATTTGCCTTACAGAAAAAAGTCCTTATCGCGACACCACCAACATTGATCGGCCTTTTAAAAGTGATTCGCTATGGGTGGAACGAAGAAAAATTGGCTGAAAACGCCTCGCGAATCTCCAAAGAAGGCCAAGAACTTCATAAGCGCATTTGTGACTTTGTTGATGCCTACGTCAATGTGGGTAAACACCTGGATAAAGCACGCGAAGAATATGACAAGGGCATGAGCCGCCTTGAACGTCGCGTTTTGGTTCAGGCCCGCCGCCTGGAAAAACTGGGTGCAAAAAGCCACAAGGACTTACCTCCAGGTCTTGGCGAGCTGGAAGAGTCCGAATCGAGACAGATTGAAGCCCCACAACAGGAACTTTGATCTGTCGAATTGACGCCAGTTGCTTTGTTCGTAAACATAAAGACATTGGTAAAGGACCCCACTATTAACACCTGGATGTCTCTGATTTTAGCTTGGCCTTTTATTGCCTTCGCCCAAACCGGCGAGGGGCCGCTGTATTTTTTAGAGATTGAAACCAATAATCAATACAAGGTCACAGCCAAGCTGAATGGGAAAGATATCGGCGAGGCCATCCCGCCACAAAAACGAAACTTCATGATGGTTATCAACGACCAATTGAAGGGCTCTGAAAACCGGCTTAGCGGAGAAATCGAAGCCCTGGCCGAAGACTACGAATTTGGACCTGAAAAACCCTTTATCAAAATCCGCAAACAAGAAAGCCCGTCCAGCAGCAAACCCATGCAGACCTTGGCTGAACTGGTGTTCCCAGGCCCACAAACCCATCTAGAAAAGCGCTTTTTAATCGCCCAAGCTGGGGACACTCCCCCACCGGCCATGACCGAAGCCACTGGCGATGATGAAGGCGTTGATGACAGTATTCCGCCACCGCCTCCTGTAGAACAGGCCGCTGACAGCGACCCTTCTAATCCTCCACCAGTAGAAAACCCTCAGCCTGCCGCTGAGCCCATTCCGACCGAAACCACCGACATGCCGACCGAGCCCGTTGACGTCGAAACTCCCGAGCTGCCGGCGGAACCACCCAGCTTAGAAGCAAACCTTCCTTTGGAAGATGCGGCCCCGAAGCCAGCTCCTGAAGGTCAGGCCCAGGACGAGCCAGCACTGCCGCTTAGTTTAGAGGAAATCGAGGCAAAAACCGTTCAGGCAGGGCCCGATAACGGAGTCAAAATATCCTCGCGCGATAAGGGCTTGATGTTTTCGCATATTCGAAAACTGTACCATGCCTACCGAACCAAAAACCTAGAGCAAGTCTCGACCCTGCTGGATCGTGTCTATCAGGTCCGAGGACAAATGACCGGGACCCCGGTTGAACAGGTCCGAAAGCTTGAATCACAAGCTTTACGGGGCGTCATGCAGTCGGATCAATGGAAGCTGGCCGCCCTTAACTTGGGACACCTGGGGCCGATTAAATTCGAATTTACAGGAAAACGCGTCGTGGTTTCCAGCAGTGCACCGATGATTTACTTACAAAAACCTCAGCAGGCCGCCGGCGAATCATCCGCCTTTGAAATTCGTCATTTCGTCTTTGAAAAGATCGAAGACCAATGGACCCTGGTTGATCTATAACAACTAAATTAGGGTCAGCTGATCTTCACGCATATGCCCAGTGTCACCGAACCGCACCAGACGAATACGACCCAGATTATCAACACTGATCGTCGTCAGGCTCGCTTGATAAATATCCATATTCGACCACCGAAGTAAGCTGGATCGTTGAGCTTTACACCAGATATAGCGAATAAAATTACCATGAGTGATCACCAAGTCATGACGGGTGATTTCTTCCGGGGGTTGAAACAGCATGCGAAAGGCCTTGTTCATTCGAACGCGATGCTGATTCAGCTGACGAAGCGGAATCGGATGTTCCCAAAACTGTCGGAGGCTTTGCGTCGGAAAACCTTCGACCAACAAGTCACTTTCTTCGAGCTCGAAATTTTGAAAGGCGGCTCGTAGAACTTCGTAGGTCTGCTTGGCCCGAGGCGTGGGGGAATAAAAAACCTTACGAATGGGCATGGCGGCAACCCGCGGAACCAAAGAACGAGCCTGATCGCAACCAAGCTCTGTGAGCTCTCCGTACTCGGGGTGCTCGCGGTCGTAAAAATACTGCCCATGACGAACAAGGTGAACATATCGGCGCAGCAAAGGCGGCTTACTTGGGACGTTTGACAATTAAAGTCTCCCCCGCCGTCAAATACTCGCTTCCCCCCAGACGCGCCAAGGGATCGACTGACTGTGCGTCGACCTTCAACCGTCCGGCCTGCTCGGTGATGCTATCGTCAGCAACAAAAACCCGGTGCACTTCTAAAAACAACAGACCTTGGCGTCCCAACACTTTGGTTTCATACAAAGTCACATCAAAGGCGATTTTTGCATCCACCAATCGAGGCAGTGAAAACCCAGGCTCGACAACGGTTTCCAGCTGGGCCAAATCCACTTCTGAGTCCTCCGCCGGTAGCTCGGCCGCAGACAAACTGACTTTTTCGGCCAAAGCCGACGACGGAATATGAACCACAGCATGGCCACGGGATTCTAGATTTTGCCACGTGTCTTTTTTTTCACCGGTGGATTTATGCCCCACCGAAATCATCAAAAGATTAGGATCACTGCTAACAGCGTTGAAATAACTAAATGGCGCCAGATTTAAGACCGCCCCCGGTCCCTCGGTTAGGACCCAAGCGATCGGTCGTGGAACAACCGTCTGAACCATCAGATGGTAAATTTGAGAGGACGATAGATCCTTGCACTGAATGTTCAACCAAGTCCCCTAGTAGAGTTCTGAAATAATCCGATGATGAAAATCCTGTTTTTCAAACAGACAGAGCTCTTGTAATCCGGTCGGGCTGGTCACATTAATTTCAATTAAATGATCGCCCAAAAAATCGATTCCGACAAAATCAATTCCTTTTTTATGCATCACCGGACCCATCGCCTGACAGATTTCTTTTTGTCTTGGGGTCAATTGGTGGGGGTGGGCCGATCCACCTTGATCGAGGTTATTCAGCTCTTTGCCCTCGGCATGAACGCGAAGTATCGCCCCCAAAACCTGATCTTTTAAGAACAACACCCGAATGTCGCCTTTGGAGGCCTGGGGCACATAGGCTTGGACGACGATACGACGACGACCCTGTTCGGTCTTACGCTGCACAACCTGATCGAAATCGCTAGCATCGGTCATCAAGAACTCGATCCCCTTACCACCATTGCCATCAATCGGCTTTAACACCAAACGCCCCGGGTGGTCTTTTGCAAATCGCTTGAAATCAAGTAGCTGGTTAGCCACAAGCGTCGGCGGAGTAAAAGCCGGAAATTCAAGCGCCGCTAGTTTTTCGTTCCAATCGCGCAGGGCCTGCGGCCGATTCACCACCTTGGTATTCGGCCCACAATAATCAAGCATCAAAGTGGTGTAAAAATACCTGCGATCAAAAGGCGGATCTGTTCGTACAAAAATCAGCCTCATGTCGCTTAAACTGAGGTGAGCCTGAGCGACCACTTCCAGTTTTTTGTCTGCTGTTAATGTCACTTCTGTGCAAAGGGCATAGGCCTGATCTTGCACCAGGCTGATGTCATTTTGGTCGATGTGAAAAGCGCGGTGACCAAGCTCAAGTCCTGCACGAAGCAAGTAATAACTTGTGTCCTTGGCATAGTTGATCGAACTCAGGGGATCCATTACAGCAGCTATCATATAAAAATCATACCGAGCCGAACCGAATATGGCCTGGCTCAACCTTTCGCGTCACAAGGATATAATGCCTCAGTGTCTATCGGCCAGCTCTTGTTACACCCTTGTTGAATCAGATACAGGGGCGAACAATCAAAAACACTGACGACAGGATCTGTTTTCTAAGTGCTGCCGAATCACAAACAAGTCCGAAATATCGTCTCAATGTGGAGCATCCAAAATGACTTTTTCTTAGGAAAACCCGACCTAGTGCCGAAAAGATGATGGGAATATGCGGTACGTTTGTTGGATCAAGGAGCACTTTTGGATTTCAGGAAAAATTTTCGATCAGTTCAACGAGTCCTACTTGCATTGGCCCCGCTACTGTTTTCTTCCTGCAATCTGACTGACGACACCATTCGCGGTGTCTTTAATTCGGACCTCAATGCCTCAGCGCAAATTATTAGCTTTAGCCTATCCTCTAACGGCGGAAACTATGTCGACCTGTCATGGGACTATGATGGTTCATCAGCCCCGGCTGGGATCTATATTGCCTACAATGCTGGCTCGACGGCTCCCTCCGATTGCGCCTCGGCCACCTACACGATTTCTAGTAGCGATATTTCAG
>NYZX01000112.1 GCA_002686065.1 Pseudobdellovibrionaceae bacterium
CCATCCACTCGGGGAGGTAGGCCAAGCCAAGCCCTTGTGCGCAAGCAGCAAGCAAGGCGTCGGCGTTGTTAGCGCGAAATTGTCCAGAGACCTGGATCTGCTGATCTTTTTTTCCGTCGTTAAAATTCCACACGGGGCGAAACTGATCGCCTTTGTAGACAAGGCAGCTGTGTTTCTCTAAATCGGCGGGGACTTCGGGCTGACCGTGGCGCTTAAAATAACTTTTGGTTCCCACGACACGCCTTCGGTTTGGGGCCAGCTTTTTCGCGATTAAAGATGAGTCAGCAAGGCTGCCAATCCGAATGGCAAGGTCGTAGCCTTCTTCGACCAGGTCCGTGAAGCTATCGGAGAGGGTCAGGTCGATCGAAATTTCGGGGTACATCTTTGCAAAAATCGGAAGTAGGGGAACGATATAGAGGCCGCCAAAAGTGATCGGAATACTGATTTTTAACTGTCCCTTAGGGATCGTACGCAAAGATGACACGCTTAAATTGGCATCTTCAATGTCCTGTAAAATCTGGCGCGCCTTTTCGTAATAGATCCGGCCAGCTTCAGTGAGGCTGATTTTTCGAGTGGTTCTGTTGACCAGCTGGGTTTTCAGCTCTTCTTCCAGCGAGGCAATCTGTCTAGATACCGACGAAGGGTTCATATTGAATTGGCGAGCGACCTCCGAGAAGTTCTCAGTTTCAACCACTCTTGTAAAAAGCTTCATACCGAAGACTAAATCCATAGGCCCTCTTTGTCCTAGGCGATTCTAGCGGATCTATGCGAGCGACGCAAAAAAGATATTCGCATTTGTGAGTTTCGTGTCATATAGTGGATCTCATATTCTATGGGTGGAGATAANCGTGTCCATTGGATCAGAGCTAAAAGAACAGCTTGAAGAGGTGTCCTGTCACCTCGAGTCTCAGCTAACCGATTCTGCCAAGAAGGCGATGGCTGACTTACAAACCTTCCTGGATAAGGATGGGTTTGTCGATCGTTGNCTAAAGCTTGGCGAGACTTTTCCGGGCTTTGTGCTACCTAGTGCAAAAGGTGAGGCCATTTCCCTTTCCGAGCTAGTGACCCATGGTCCCGTTGTGATCAGCTTTTTTCGTGGCGGCTGGTGTCCTTACTGTGAAGTCGAACTTAAATGCTTGAAAAAGATTTACCCCAAGCTTCAAAGTATGGGGGTTGAAGTTGTGGCTGTGTCTCCGCAAATGCCGGAAGACACGACTGAGATGGCGAAAAAGCATGGGTTGGACTTCATTGTGATTAGCGATGTTTCCAATCGGCTGGCGAAAAAATGTGGCGTCATGATCGAGCTATCACCTGAGCTTCGCGAAGCCTACGGGGACTTCGGTGTGGACCTTGAATTGGTAAATGGCGATGACACATGGTCTTTGCCGATGCCGGCTACCTTCGTCCTGGACCAGGATATGAAGGTGATTTTTCGTGACGTCAGCGTGGACATCAGTCAGCGTGCTTGTCCAGATGCCTTCTATGCCAGCCTAGAAAAGGCAAAAAGATCCTAAAATCGCTTTTAGCGCGTTATTCACAGAATCTGGATTTTGCCAGGTGATTGTATTTTATGAGATTAGCCGTGTTCTGAAGGTGGTCTATTAAGTTCGACTCGTAGGCTGGGTTCGTCGCGTAGTGCTCAAGGGCTCCGTTTAATAATGCGTCCGGTACATTCAAGCATTGATTAGACTGAAAGCTTGCCAGTCTCATTTCGCGAAATTTTTCGTAAGGTCCATGAATATTTAGGCGCTCGACATAATGGCGAACACTGTCGTGGGCCGAGGCAAACATGAGGACGCATTGCTTTTCTAAGTGGTGACCAGCGCCAGCTGCAAACGGACGACAGCGAATGTTACTTTGGAAATCAATGTTCGTGCTGCTGCTATAGACAAGTCCAAATAGGTTGCGTTCGGGNGAAACCCACCCCAGGGCNCCCCATCCTGTTTCTTCTGCGGATTGTGCCAAGGCTAAGGCCGGCGATATAACATCCATATAGTAAAGAAGGCGGTCAATATCTTCGGTCGAAAACGAGTAATCTATCGCTGCGGTTTTTGCGAACTCATAGGCCAAGACTTCTTTTTGCTTCCAGTTGTGGGTGATNTCCTGTGGCTCTTGAAAATCGGTCAGGCGATGAAGTGACATGCGGGCAAATAGCCAAACTTTTTCATCGTCCTTAAGGTCCCCCTTGTCTTCGATGATTTTTCGTAGGCGTAAGGCGGCATTTCGCAANACTTGAATCTCGGANTTGATNACAGCGATATGTGGCAGCAGTGAGCACACAAAAAGATTTTTTCTTTGAGTGGCGTCAGAGTCAGCTAAAATTTGGTGAGGCATATCTCGAAGTAAATAGTTAGGAACTTCGGCCTCTTTTTGACCNAAGGTTGGTGATGTCGCAGCGACCAGCTGGCACCATTCTTGATAACCTTCAGCTGTTGTGTCCAACGGAAAGTGAACGGGAAATTCGGCAACGGGTTGAGGGTCGTCGGGCTGAGGGTCCACTTGATCGTCGTCATCCGCAATGGGGTCAGACGGATCATCGCCTGGTTCGGGCGAGTCGGTTACTGGTGGTGGCTCTGGCCATGGAGTTAAGGGTGGTCTTGGGGNGCTGTCCTCATCGTCTTCGATAAGAATCAGGCGCTCGTCTTCAGAGTAATCTTTGAAGTCATCAGGCAACGGGGTGCCATCAATATCNGCACAACTAACAAAAAATCCAAGCGCCAATAGGGCGCAGAAAAGACGAAATAACTGTGACAAGATTCCCCCCCGGAAACTCCTGCCTTAATAGGCTCCCGGACCCTACCAAGGGACCTGTCTGTGAATCCAGGGTTGGAGGGAAGGGTTGAAAATTCTTCGAGGAGGGGACGATTTTCGTCCCTGCTTTCACTGTTAGGCTGATTCTGGAACAGCTGAGTCTAAGTCCACCTCTTTTGGGAGGATGATGTCGAACCGCGTATTGGCACCACTTGGGTTATATCGAAGCTGCCCGTTGTTATCCTCGATCAGCGCTTTGGCGACGCTTAGGCCGAGGCCAGCACCATCCCCAACAGGTTTTGTCGTGAAAAAAGGCTCCATGAGGCGCTCTTGAATGTCGATATCAATACCTGGGCCCGAATCAATAACTGAAATAACAACTTGGCTACCGTGAGTCTCAGTCGATATTCGAATCCAGCTTCCGTCGGTCCCTTCGACGGCATTTTTAGAGTTGGCAAGCAGGTTCAGTAGGGCTTGAGCAATGGCGCCGGATCGAACGTGAATCCGAGGTGTGTCTTCAGCAACTTCGACTTTCAATCGAATGCCGGCATTTTGAATTTGTGTCGTGCAAATTTGTGTCGCGATATCCACGACTTCTTCCACTTCGATGACTTCGATTTCATCTAAAGACGTGTCCCGCGAGACCGACCGTAAGCTTTTTACGATTTCCGCGATCCGTTTAGCAAACTTAGTGATGCTTTCGCACTTTTCTTGGATCGTTTTTGGGTCAATCGGTTGGCCGGTACGAGCCACCATTCGCATTAAATGTTGAGCCGAAAAGTTAATCACGGTCAGAGGGTTATTGATTTCATGAGCAATTCCGCCGGCCAACTGCCCTAAGGCCGCTAGTTTTGTGGTTTCGGCTAAGTGCTGCTGAGAGGCCATGCTGTCGGTGATATCCGAGTGGGTGCCGACCATACGAAGTGGGCGGCCCTGGTCATCCCATTCGACGACTTTTCCTTTTCTTCGAACCCAGACTGTCCGGCCTTCGGCATGTCGAAACCGAAGATCTTGTGAGTAGGGGTGAACCCCTCGGGAATCGACGTGTTTTTGATAGGCGTCTTCGGCCAGTTCGAGATCTTCTGACATAGCTAGGGATTTCCAAGAGTCCGGCTGATGATCTTTGTCTTCCGGATCGTAGCCAAGCATTTCCCATAGGCGCGGTGACATATATTCGTAGTTTGACTCGGGCTGATAGTCCCAGAAGCCATCACCTGTTGCACCCAGTATGAGTTCGGCTTGGATTTCAGCCCGCTTTTTATCCGTGACGTCTTGAAAAGTCCCGTACATCCGCACGGCCTTCCCTTGGTACATCTCGACTAGGCCAATCGCGCGGACCCAGATCCGCCGGCCCATGGCCGTGATAAACGGAAACTCCTCGTCGTATGGCTTCCCGGTAGAAAGGGCCTCTTCGACAAGCTTTGTGATGACAGGGCGAGCGTCCGGGGCGTAAAAATTGATGGCCTTGGAAAGATCTACCTTTGNNCCTCTGGGGAGCTCGTGGATNTCGTAAGTCTTNTCACTCCAGATGGGTGTCATCGTCGAGAGGTCGACTTCCCAGTAACCAATGTTGGCTGANTCTTGTAGTTGCTCGAAGTAGAATTCTTTTTGCTTGTACTGAGTNACGTCGTTCGCAGCTGCGTAAATAACATCATTGGCGACTCGAGCATTCCAGCTAAGCCAAATGTAATGACCGTTTTTGTGACGATAACGATTTTCAAAGTTAACGGCCCGTTCTCCGGCGAACATGGAGTGTGCTGCGACCAAGGTGGACTCTTGGTCTTCGGGGTGGACGAAGTCAATAAAGGGCTTGGACATCAGCTCGTCTTTGCTGTAGCCGAGCAGCTCGGGCCAGCGCGAGTTCAAGGTGGTAAAGTAACCAGATTGAGCTGTGCACATTAGCTGGGTTGAAAGCTCGAAAAAAGCTCCCATATCGGCATGGTCTGCTGTTTGATTCTTTTTGCCTTCATCCGCCAATGACTTACTCCCTGTCTTTAGTTAATATCGGGAAAATACGCCTGTTGTTTTAAGAAGATCCGGTTAAAACTCCAGTCTAGTTTGGAGGGCTCCGGGGCTGACTCAGGNNTGCACTCGACCAAGGTGACGGGTGACTTAATAAGGATCTTTAGGATGGCTCAAAACAACCCAATTTTCTTAGCATTGGATTTAGACTCGGCAGACCGGGCTCTCGAGCTGGCGAAAAGCTGCTCGCCTTATGTTGGTGGATTTAAGGTCGGCCCTCGTTTGGGGCTGAAGTATGGCGAAGACTTCATTACTCGGTTAAGTGAATTGGGTCAGGTTTTTGTCGACTTTAAATTTTACGATATCCCAAACACGATGCTGTCTTCCTTGCGCGCTTCGTTTGCTGCGGGAGCGAGTTATGCCACGATCCATGCGCAGTGTGGGCTAGAAACTTTGAAGCAGATTCGCGAGCTCGAACAAGAGCTGGGAAGTGTAAGGCCATTCACAGTTTTGGCTGTCACAGTTTTAACAAGTTATTCAAAAAGCAATCGCCCGAGTCTGTGGCGCGAGCTTTCTATTACGGACCAGGTGCGTTTGTTGGTTGAAGACGTCNAAGAGTCTGGCTTGCACGGAGTTGTGTGTTCGGCTCAAGAGGTGAGTAAGCTGAAAGAGCAGTTCCCAGAGGGCTTTTTTGTGACGCCTGGAATTCGCAAGCCGGACGATGCTGGCGGAGACCAAAAGCGGATTATGGGGCCAAAAGAGGCCGTGGATGCTGGCTCTGACCTTTTGGTGGTTGGTCGTCCCATTGTGGATGCTCAAGATCCTGTCGCTGCCGCGAAGGCCTATTATGAAACTTTGTTTGGCGGCGCTGAATGAGAGGCCGGTCCAGCAGGCCTCCTAAGAAGCGCTCGGGCGGGTCACAAGGGCGAGGCAAGAATGATCGGTCAAAAGACAGGTCATCACACGAAGAATTCTCAGATCGGGTTATTGTCGGGACTCACGCTGTGAATGAAGCCTTAAAGGTTCGACCTCGTTCAATCATCAAAGTCTTTTTGCGAAATGACTGGGATGCCAGCGAGGACTTGGTTGATGTTCATGACTTTTGCCAGTCCAAAGGGATCACCATCGAGACAAGGAAGCCCGGTTTTTTTGAAGCCTATACTTCGGTACACCAAGGGGTTTTAGCTTTGTCGAACGAGACGCCGCAAGTGAACCTGTCTCGGTTAGCGGAACAAGATACGGCCTTGGTTGTTTTTCTTGATGGGTTGACGGATCCGCATAATTTGGGCGCGATTATGCGAACGGCATGGTTACTGAATGTTGATGCGATCGTTGTGCCGTCTCATCGCAGTGTCGCTGTCACTCCAACAGCTGTAAAAGTAGCCTGTGGAGGCGCTGAGCACGTGCCTGTGTTAGAGGTGTCTTCGCTTCAGCAAGAAATGGACGACCTCAAACAGTCGGGCTTTTGGTTTTATGGACTTAGCCATCGCGCCGAGAAAGTGATTTCTGATTTTGAGTTTACCGGGCGTGTTGGACTTGTTATTGGCAGTGAAGATAAAGGGATGCGTACACCTGTTGAGCGCGCATGTGATGAGCTTGTTCGTTTGCCTCAGGCGGCTGCCGACGCCAGCTATAACGCCAGCGTCGCAACGGCTATGGCTCTTTACGAAGTTCGCAAGCAGCTGACTTAGTCGTCCGTTTAATTTTGAAGAATCCGTGGGATCGCTTGAACGGCGATTTGAATGGCTTTGCGCTCTAAAGCTAAAAATTGATCTGGAGGTACGACCTCTTCAGAATCGGTCCGCTTTGCCGCAACACCAAGGACGTTGGCCGCTTTCAGTCCCATAACTTGAGCCATGGTATACAGAATCGACGTTTCCATTTCGAAGTTCAGGCAATTCAAGTGGCGGTACTCTTCCAGGCTCCCTTGGATTTTTTTACGAACATAACCATGGCTTGTGTCGTAGCGTTCTTGTCCGGTGTAAAAGGTGTCGGTGGTTACGGAGATGCCGGTATGGAAGGTGGCTTGCATGCTTTCAGCTGTTTCAGCCAGGGCGCGAACCATTGAAAAGTCGGCAATAGCTGGGTAATTGATCGGGGCGAAGTCATGGCTTGCGCCGTCTCGTCGGACAGCACCTGTGGACAAGATGATGTCGCCGGTGTTGATATGGGGTTGAATAGATCCGGTCGAGCCGATCCGCAAGAAGTGAGTCACTCCTAGAGCGGAGAGTTCTTCGACGCAAATCGACGTCGATGGACCTCCGATCCCAGTGGAAGTGATCAGAATTGGGTGGTCGCCGACGCGGCCGCGGACGGATTTGAATTCTCGTTTGTGGGCCAGAGGCTGAACGTCTTCAAGTTCCTCGGCGATACGGTCAACGCGGTCGGGGTCACCGGGAATGATAGCCAGGCGAATGCCTTTTATTTGGTCACTGGACAAATCTAAATGGTGAACGTGGGTCTTTGAACTCATCACTGCCTCCGATTTCTGCCGGTCTCTTAAGGTATCGATAATAGGGCGAATTCCGTTGGGTAAAAGACTTTTGATGAGACTGTATAGATTCTTCTCTAAGTCGATGGAATCGATTTTAAATGGAAAAGACCGTTGACTTCATTTGCACCAGTCAGTACATCTTTTCCTCTGCTATTTTGGCGAGCTGGATTAGCTCAATTGGTAGAGCAGCTGATTTGTAATCAGCAGGTTGTAGGTTCGAGTCCTATATCCAGCTCCAGTTTGTTAGAATGGCGCTTTGATAATTTAGTAGGGTTTTATCTCGTGGAGGGATGCCCGAGTGGCTAAAGGGGACGGGCTGTAAACCCGTTGACGTATGTCTACGTAGGTTCGAATCCTACTCCCTCCACCATTTTTTTTGCGTGTCACCGCAGATGGGTCACCGCAAAAAAGTAAAACCTTGTATGAGCGGGAGTAGCTCAATTGGCTAGAGTATCGGCCTTCCAAGCCGAGGGTTGCGGGTTCGACCCCCGTCTCCCGCTCCAATTTTTTGTGGTTTCACCCACCGATTTCGCCCATGTGGCTCAGGGGTAGAGCACACCCTTGGTAAGGGTGAGGTCGCGAGTTCGAGTCTCGCCATGGGCTCCATTTTCACTCAATATTTAAAGTAAAGGCCGTTTCTTTGTCGCTCGGTTGTTGGTGCGACCAACAGGTCTGTTGGCTGCTGTGTTGGGTCCCTCAATTTAGCAATTTGAAAAACTTACATTTTTAGTGCATCGCTGACCTGAGACGGTCAAAGCGTAGGGCTCGCGGGCGTAAAAGCGCAACTTGAGCTACTGGCTGCTCGGGGGCTCATGATCGAAGGGTTTCTTCTTTTCCGAGTCCTGCTGCATCACCAAGGCGGACAGGGGTGAGGTGCTGAGTGGTCAATGAGGATTATTAAATCTGCCGACCGGCTTTTGTCTTTTCGATAGCTGGCTGAGGCGTTGATAGGCCGGATTGCATTTCTAAATAAATTCCAGCATTTAGCGGATAATCACTTGAGGTTTTTAGGGATAGTGGATAAATTTCACTCCTACTAATAGGAAACGAGTTTGCAAAACCAGCCTGGCAGGCCAAGAGTTGGGCTCATCAAAGTGTTCCAACACCTTGTCCTGACTTAAAAAATCCCAGTAAATACGGGTTTTTTTCTTGATTTATTGGTCAGAAAGGTTGATGTTTTGCGTCTTTGATCTTAAATAGCAGAGATTATTAAACGTATAACAAGAATTTCTAGCTGGTAGGCAAGGCGGGAATTCGCGGACTTTGGAGGACAATACAAATGTCTAAAGAAAAATTTGATAGAAGTAAGCCTCACGTAAACATCGGTACCATCGGTCACGTTGACCATGGGAAAACAACTTTGACAGCTGCGATCACGACTGTACTTTCTAAAGATGGTGCGGCGAACGCAATGGCTTATGATCAAATCGACAAAGCCCCCGAAGAGCGCGAGCGCGGTATTACAATTTCTACGGCTCACGTTGAGTACGAAACGGCTAACCGCCATTACGCTCACGTTGATTGCCCAGGTCACGCTGACTATGTGAAAAACATGATCACTGGTGCGGCTCAGATGGATGGCGCGATCCTTGTTGTGTCTTCAGCTGACGGTCCTATGCCACAAACTCGTGAGCATATCCTTCTTGCTCGTCAGGTTGGTGTTCCAGCTATCGTTGTTTTCATGAACAAAGTTGACCAAGTTGACGATGAAGAGCTTCTTGACCTAGTTGAGCTTGAAATTCGTGAACTACTTTCTAAGTACGAATTCCCTGGCGATGATATTCCAATCGTTAAAGGTTCTGCTTTGAAAGCTCTTGAAGGTGATTCTTCTGATATCGGTTCTGGCGCCATCATGAAGTTGATGGAAGCTTGTGACGCATACATTCCTGCTCCAGAGCGTGATGTTGATAAGACTTTCTTGATGCCTATCGAGGACGTTTTCTCTATCTCTGGTCGTGGTACTGTTGTTACTGGCCGTATCGAGCGTGGTATCGTTAAAGTTGGTGACGAAGTTGAAATCGTTGGTATTCGCGAAACAACTAAAACGACTGTTACTGGAATTGAAATGTTCCGTAAGCTTCTTGATCAAGGTGAAGCTGGTGACAACGCTGGTTGCTTACTTCGTGGTACTAAGAAAGAAGACGTTGAGCGCGGACAAGTTCTTGCTAAGCCAGGTACTATTAAGCCTCACAAAAAATTCAAATGTGAATCCTACATTCTGACTAAAGAAGAAGGTGGACGACACACTCCTTTCTTTAACGGATACCGTCCTCAGTTTTACTTCCGTACAACTGACGTAACTGGTGTTTGTACTTTGAAAGAGGGTACTGAAATGGTTATGCCTGGTGACCGCGTTGAGATGGACGTTGAGTTGATCGCTCCGATCGCCATGGAAAAAGAGCTTCGCTTCGCAATCCGTGAAGGTGGCCGTACCGTTGGTGCCGGTGTTGTTGTAGACATCACTGAGTAAGTAGTTAGACATGTTGAGGGTCATCATTGGCCCCCAACCAATGTTTTAGGATGCCAGGCAGGTGGAAAACATTCGTTTCACTGAGCCTGGCATTCGACGTATGTACAGTTATTAGAGTTCGCGCCCTGTATGAGCGCCTTTGATAGCTTCGTTGTTTGGAAATTGTTGATGCGAACGGGTTTTTAAAGGCCGAACGCTTACAGGGCAGTAGCTCTAATTGGTAGAGCGAATGACTCCAAATCATTAGGTTGGGGGTTCGAATCCCTCCTGCCCTGCCACTTTAATCCTTTTAGGTTTTGAAGTGGGATCGACAAACGACGAAGAGGCCATTGGCCGATTGGAAGATGAAATGGAAGAGACCAACAACAGCAAGATTATTAACTTTAGCGTTCTTGCCACAGCTTTCCTGACTGGAATTGTTGTTCGCGTTTTGTTTGAGTCCCTGGCAGCCAACTTTGGTGTTGTCGGACGGGCTTGGGGACAGACTTACCTGCAGCACGGTATCCCCTTGGCTCTTGGAGCCCTTGTTTTCGCTATTCTTCGGTTTAACCCGAAAGTCGTCGCCTTTTTGGATGACGTTATTGTTGAAGTAAAAAAAGTCGTATGGCCAACCCGCAGAGATACCACTGCAATGACGACAGTCAGCGTAGTGATGTTGATCGTAGCTGGTGTGGTTCTTGGCGTATTCGATGTGCTTTCCAAGTATGTCGTTGAAATGATTCTTTCGATTTAAGGGGCAATTGGACGTGGAAAAAAAGTGGTACATCGTTAATACAAACACGGGCTCTGAATCGACGGCAAAAACAGCCATTGAAGAGCGTATTAAATCTCAGGGAATGGAAGAGTTCTTTGGCGATATTTTAGTTCCCACTGAAAACGTGGTTGAGCTGGTTAAAGGGAAAAAAACGACTCGCGCGAAGAAGTTTTTCCCAGGCTACATTTTTGTAAACATGGATATGAATGACAAGGCTTGGCACTTAGTTCGAGGCTCATCAAAAGTGACCGGCTTCGTCGGTGGCGGCACTCGTCCTCCAGAAGTTCCTGAAGACGAAGTGATGCGGGTGACTCAGCAGATGCAAACAGGTGCTGATAAGCCGAAGCATAAAATTTCTTTCACCCTTGGTGAATCTGTTCAGGTCATTGATGGGCCTTTCAGTAACTTCAACGGAACCGTGGAAGAAATTAACGAAGAAAAAGGGAAGGTTAAAGTACTTGTAAGTATCTTTGGTCGTCCCACGCCGGTCGAATTGGATTTTATCCAAGTCGAAAAAGGCTAATTGTTTTTAGATTGAAGTCCGCATTTTAGCGGATACCGAATAACCCAAATGTTCAGGAGTGGGCAAAATGGCAAAAAAAGTAACTGGCCAAATTAAGTTACAGATACCGGCAGGGAAGGCGAATCCAGCACCTCCCGTTGGACCGGCGCTCGGACAGCATGGGGTGAATATCATGGACTTCTGTAAGCAGTTCAACGCGAAGACACAAGCTCTTGGCGACACGATCATTCCGGTGATCATTACTGTTTACCAAGACCGCTCATTCACCTTCATCACCAAGACGCCACCAGTGTCGGTTCTTCTTAAGAAGGCTGCAAAACTAAAAAGCGGATCTAAAATGCCGCAAAAAGACAAGGTTGGTAAAGTGAGCATGGCTCAAGTTGAGGAAATCGCGACGACGAAACTTCCTGACTTGAACTGTTTGTCACTTGAAAGCGCTGTATCTCAAGTTGTTGGGACGGCGAAATCTATGGGCTTGGAAGTCAAGTAACTTGGTGAGGAAGAAAAATGGCTAATAAAGGTAAACGTTTCCGTGGTTTAGCGGAAAAGATTGATCGTCAGACGAAGTACTCTGCAGCCGACGGCATCAAGCTTGCTGTTGATACAGCCCAAGCTAAATTCGATGAGTCTATCGAAATCGCTGTACGTCTAGGTGTAGATCCGAAGCAATCAGATCAACAGGTTCGTGGAGCTGTGGCTCTGCCGAACGGTCTTGGAAAAGACGTTCGCGTTGTTGTTTTCGCAAAAGGCCCTAAAGAGGCTGAAGCGAAAGACGCCGGCGCTGACTTTGTCGGATCTGATGACCTTGTTGAAAAAATCCAGGGTGGATGGCTTGATTTTGATAAGGCTATCGCGACTCCGGACATGATGGCGACTGTAGCGAAAGTAGCAAAGGTTCTTGGTCCTCGTGGACTTATGCCGAACCCGAAAGTTGGAACTGTCACAATGAACGTTAAAGAAACGGTCGAGACAGAGAAAAAAGGGAAGTTGGCTTACCGTGTTGATAAAAACGGTATCGTTCACGCATCGATCGGTAAGAAGTCGATGGGAGACCAAAAGTTGAAAGAGAACTATTTGGCTTTGATGAACGCTTTGTCGAAAGCGAAACCAGCATCTAGTAAAGGGATCTATCTAAAGGCAATTAGCTTGTCTTCAACGATGGGACCTGGAATCAAGCTGGACGTCGCTGAGACTCAGGCGCTGTTGTAATTTTATTTTTTAATTGAATTCGCGGTCTAAGACATTTGGTACGAAAGTTTAATTGCGAAAGCAGCCATCCGAGACTTGCAGGAAAAGAAAACCAGGTAATTCGTCCATGAGACACATCAAGGAATTCTTTGTGCTGAGGTTGTCAAAAACCGCGACAAACCAAGACCAAAGAAAGGAGAAATCGGGCCTATGATGACAAGATCGCAAAAAGCCACAGCGATTTCTGATCTTTCAGAACGGTTTGGAAAAGCCAAGGCGGCATTCCTTGTCGATTACAAAGGAATGAACGTTGAGGAAGTGACTGAGCTACGTAAGCAGCTTAATCGCATCCAAGCTGAGATGAAGGTTGTCAGAAATACACTGGCGAAGCGTGCGCTTCTTGATCACCCGGAGACTCTGGAAGCGATCGACAAGGAATTTGTCGGTACTAACGCGGTCGTTTTTGCCTATGACGATGTCAGTGCGCCAGCTAAAGCGCTGACTCTTTATGGTAAGGACGTCGAAGAGCTCCAGATCAAAGCCGGTGTGATGGACGGGAAAGCTCTTAACGAGCAGCAGATTGAATATCTTGCGACCCTTCCTTCAAAAGAAGAGCTTCAGGCGAAGTTGTTGGCAACCTTCCAGGCGCCAATGGCGAAACTTGTAAGAACCATGAACGAAGTCCCAGCGGGATTTGTTCGTGTCCTCGCGGCCAAAAAAGACGCGGGTTAATCGTGAACCGGATTCTGGCCGCATAAGGGCAGAGTCTTAAACTTGATGTGTAACAAATTTTTTAAAGAATTATTGGAGAATTAAAATGTCATTAGATAAAGAACAAGTTGTTGATTATCTATCAAACCTACCGGTTATCGAACTAGCTGAACTTATCACTACTCTTGAAGACAAGTGGGGCGTTAGCGCCGCTGCTGCTGTTTCTGTTGCTGCTGCTCCTGGCGCTGCTGCAGGTGCTGCTGCTGAAGAGAAAACTGAGTTTGACGTTGTTCTAGTTTCTGCTGGAGACAAGAAAATCAACGTTATTAAAGAAGTTCGTGGATTGACTGGTCTTGGCCTAAAAGAAGCGAAAGAACTCGTTGAAAGCGCTCCAAAGCCAGTTAAAGAAGCTGTCGCTAAAGACGAAGCTGAGAAAATGAAAGAGGCACTTGAAAAAGCTGGTGCCACTGTTGAGCTTAAGTAATTGTTTTTATCGGTCGGAAGGGCAGGGCTTGCCTTTCCGACCATTTTGTTTTGTTTCGACCCGTTATGCAGGCATCTAATCTTTAAGGAGAGAGAATGGGCACGACTCCAGTCACTGCTTCTAACCTTCGCTTAAGGCACTCATACGCCCGAGCGAATACTTTGATCGATATCCCTAACCTCATTGAACTACAGAAGTCTTCTTATGAAGCTTTCTTGTTAAGGGATCTTGATCCTGACCGTCGTGGAGACGAAGGTCTCAATGGCGTCTTCAAGTCGGTGTTTCCGATTTCAGATTTTAACGACACCGCCAGCCTTGAGTTCGTAAGCTATACTCTTGAGCCTGCAAAATATGACGTTGAGGAATGTCGCCAACGTGGGATGACCTATGCGGCCCCCATCAAGGTGACTCTTCGATTGATCGTCTTTGACGTCGATGAAGAAACCGAAGCGAAAAGTGTTCGTGACGTAAAAGAACAAGAAGTCTATCTGGGTGAGATCCCATTGATGACGGCTAACGGTTCTTTCATCGTTAACGGTACTGAGCGCGTTGTTGTTTCTCAGTTGCACCGGTCACCTGGTGTCTTTTTTGACCATGACGGTGGTAAGAACAATATCAGCGGCAAACTGATTTACTCAGCCCGTGTGATTCCTTACCGTGGTTCATGGCTTGATTT
>NYZX01000113.1 GCA_002686065.1 Pseudobdellovibrionaceae bacterium
AGATAATTCAAAAGCCTCTTTGAATACGACAAACCAGTCATCCAGATTATCCATTCCAACGTCTTCGAACTCGACCGGCAATTGAAACTGAAAAGAGCCCAAAAGACGTTCACCCAGTTCACTGTAAGCCGTCGTCATGGGGTCAGATGCCGTGGCACCTAATCGACTTAGAATGTCTCGAATGGCATCCGCCTGCTGATTATGAGGCCCAAACCGCCACAGGTAAGGCTTGCCATTTTCAACCAGGCGCTGATGCACAGACAGCGCCTTATCCTCTAGCTGGGCCAGCGAAAGCCCTTTGTCTTCAAAATACAGAGGACCATTGATAAAAGAGGCGCTGAACTCGGATAGCAACAGAACCAACCCTTGCTCGCGGACATATTGGTAGCCGCAAATTCCTTCCCCTAAAGAAAAGCAATCCACATAAGATTGAAAAATGTCCTTTTCAATTTGGGATAGACTCATTTGACCTCCAAAAAAATCCTAGTGGATCGAAAAGCGGAAGGGCTTTTTGTTGAGGTCGTAGTCATTTTTGATCGGCCAATGGCCCGACACTTCGCGCTCGGTCAGCCTTTGTTCTTGAAGCTGACTTTCTTTGTTGCGAGCTTTGACTTCATCCATCTGTTGTTGAGCCTCTTGTAGTAAAATCTCAAGGTGATCCGACGACGTCAGCTTGCGCAAGGGCTCGGATACTTTCGGGGATTCAACTGTTCTGATCTTTTGCGGCCAACTATAAAACAAAACCCGAAGGGTCAAAACACCTAAGGCGAGCAAGGTAAGGTCGCGATCTTTACCGATCCATAAAACAGTCATCACAGCACCCGCAAACAATAAAGCTTCTAACCGTGACTCAGCCTTTTCACTCATTGACGTCCATACGGCTAACTGCGAGCGGAACAAATGAACGAAAGCCAAAAAGCTTGCGGCAAATGCGATACTTAGCCAAGGAACTTCAGCCCCTTTCGTGACCACATGAGCGCCCACAAACCAAACTCCAACCAGCAAACTCAAGGACCCTTCCAATCGACTTTCGAAAGCTCTTTTCAAAAGCCGAGTGGGATAGATCCATTGCGAGACTACCCCGTAGGCGGACAATGCCGCGATCCCTAGAAACTCGATGTCCAGATGAGATCGAATCAGATAAATTTGAGCACCGACCAAACAGAATAGCCCTAAAAGCATAAAGGCATCCATAAGGTCTCCAGATTTAGCGATTTTTGATTGCATAACTCTTATTCACCAACGTCAAATTGCGCTCAAGACCCCACTGACCACGCCTGCACCAGTCTTTTGCGTCGATTTCGTTTATTTTAAGAAGTTATGTACAAGATCTAGGCCAATCTCTACTCGCGGTAGGTCCCACCGTTCAGAAAATAAAAAAGGCAGCGAAACGCTGCCCTGCTCTTTCTGCTATTCGGTTTTCTGTAAATGACCCAACCCAAGAGTGGGGGACTGGCTGGTTAGGCCAGTCCCCATGAAGAAAAAGAAGGGTGGTTGGGTTATCCGATAAGTCTAAGTGCGGCCTGTGGATTCACGTTAGCCTGGGCTAACACTCCTACGGACGCCTGCTGAAGAACCTGGTTCTTAGCTAGCTCGGAACTGGCATCGGCAACATCTACGTCTCGGACTCGAGAGTTTGCAGCCGAGAAGTTCTCGATCGCTGTACCTAAGTTCTCAGTGGTTGAAATCAACCGGTTCTGAAGGGCACCCAGCGTTGCTCGGATACCATTCACTTGTACTTGTGACTGATCCAAGACCTCTAGGGCACTTCGTGCACCGTCTCGTGATGTGAAGTCAAAGTCGGCGATATTTAAAGCCTCAACTGTTGCTTCTTGTTCGCCAGAATCAAAACTAATTCTATCTTCAAACGAATCGTTATTGATACCGACTTGAAATGAAAATTCCCCGCCAGTTCCATCAAGCAAATTGGTCTTACCAAATCGCGTGGACTGCGCAATACGTTGAACTTCGTTTTTCAGTTGCTGAACTTCTTTGTCGATAAATCCGCGTTCGTCTTCACCCACCGTATCTGAAGCCCCTTGCACAGCAAGCTCTCTCATACGTGTTAGGATGTTTGAAATCTCTCCCAGTCCACCTTCAGAAATTTGGACAAGTGAGATCGCATCGTTGGCGTTTCGTTGCGCCTGTGTGTATCCGCGAATGGTCGATTTAAACCCTTCACTGATTGATAGCCCCGCTGCATCGTCAGCAGCTTTAGTAATTCGGCTTCCCGATGACAACTGTGCAAAGACAGTTTTCGTATTTCGTTGAACCGATGATAAGTTTTTTTGTGCGGCAATAGATGCCAAGTTAGTCGAAATGGTTAATGCCATTTTTCTTCTCCTTCTTTTCCTTCTTGCAGGACCAAGGTCGAGCGACTCCCAACCTAAGAGTCATGTGCCCGACCTGGCCCGTCTAGGTCCCAATGACCAGACACCCAACCTTTCGGACCACGACGCCTAACTTTTAGTCCGATCTAGGTTTTCAGTATTAAGGTCTGGGTTTCCTGGACCTTCGAACTGGAAACCAGGACTAAAATAAAGGAAATATTAGGACTCGACCAAGTTCTGCCTGCACCAAAGGAACCTCGCCAATGGGATGCGAAGCCCATTGTCCAGTCTCGTCGAGTCCAGGCCCCATGCAGGGTTCAACGGTAAGAACGCCAAAAAAAAAGCCTGGCCGAAACGACCAGGCTTAAACATCCAACGTAACTCCTGAAGTCGAGTTACAGTCCGACCAAAGCGAAGGCACTTGCAACAACGCTACAAGCCTCCCCCCCTGCGCTTCGGCATTGTCTAGACATTTGATTCTTATAATCTGTAAAAGTCGCATTACGGCTTAGTCGTGCCGTCATAACCGGCCAAAACATCTCGGCCGCCTTACGCTCGCCTAATTTCGATATAATATAGGCCGCTGCACGGTTTGGAATTCCACTTAGAACATGAACTCCGCAATTGTCATTTTCATTTGAAGGTGTGGCACAGCCTCGTCCTAACTCGCGTGGGTATTGACTCATATCTTTCGGCTGTGGAGAAAGACCACGGTTCGGGTTGACCATATCACGCAAAGCTCGAGCCCGAGATCCTGGGCCCATTGCGCTTTCTCCGATCAAAAACCCCGGTGCTGCACGATTTGCCCCGCGCTCGATTAACTCACCAAACACGTCTGCAAAGTGCTCATTCAATGCCCCCGACTCACGCTCATAGATAAGGTCACTTGTGCTTGTGATCACACCATGTGTAAATTCATGCGCCACAACATCCAGAGCTCCAGGAAGGTTTCTAAGGCGATCCCCACCGATTCCAAAAATAAACATCTTCCACGGGCCTAACCAAGCCGCGTTCTGACGAAAATCCATCGAGTCATCTTCTGGCGTATCTGGGTTATCCTGAATATTTGTCACCGCACGAACAGCAGCACGAACCTCGGTCCTTCGGTTATCAAAAGAACGATAGTTAAAGACCTTTTCAAAAAGCTCTAAAGTGATCTTGATATTGATATAGGCTTTACCGATATCGTCCGTTCGACTAATCCGTTCCAATCGTTGGTCAGAACGAATAACGGCTTTACCAGGACGACGTGGGTGAGGCAGTTGCTCGGCTCCCAGAACACTTGCATCAAAGACTGTCACACGCGTGCTCGTCACCGAATGACTCGCTGAAACCATCATTCGAACTTCACCAGCTCGTGGGCCATCGGCATAAACTTGAACTTTAACGGGGTTAAAGCCATTCTTTGCTTCACGAATATGCATCTGCCAAACCAAATCAAACGTCTTCTGATCCTCGGACGGAACAATCTGCAATCCATCCGTCTCGGATGGCGCTTTGTCCGCGACAATGATCCCTGCCGAAACCTTAGCAGCTTCTAGTGCAGCCGTTTCGCTCACCGAAGGCACCACATTAAAAGAGTCAGGAACAGCGACCAAAGAAGACGAAACGGATTCGACTTCACCGGTCTCATAGTAGACAGCCAACAGCTCAGCCCCTTGGACCGGAACAGATTTAAAAGACTGCTGAAAGCGAAAACTCAGTCCACCTTTAAACGGATGAACGTTTTTTTCTTGAAGCTCTGATGTGCCCGATTGCAGCTCGGGAAGTTGGGCGCGAAGACCTTTTACAAATTCAAGGCTCTGAGTCTGCACGGACTTTATATAAGCCATGCTTTTCATTTTGTTAGCAGACAGGTCCATTTTATGAACTTGATCTGATGTCTTATAGCCGGCGACCCCTCGCTTATAGATCTCGATGGCAGATGCCGGCTGAACCAAACCCAACAACACAAGACCTAAAACAATTGAACGAGTTCCTTCCATGTACTGTTCCTCCCCCGAAGACCCAGGCACCGATCAGTGGTGCCGTTTTAGAACCGCTAAAGTAAGGGAGGTAGACGCTTGCTGGAATTCGATAAAAATTCATTCAGGTATAAGTCATTTTTATGCTGCAACGCTCTATTCAATTGTAGCCGATTTGATATCGTAAACTATAAAGCTTAGCTTATATCGGTCAAGTTTAAACCGATTTAATTTTAGCGAGGCGCGACAAACTCGTTCCATTCGTCGTCTTTAAAGCCGACCAGGCCAGCTTGCTTCGACAAAACAAAGGGCCGTTTTACCAGCTTTCCGTTTTCACTTAACAGACGGATCGCTTCATCTTTTGTCATATTAGGAAGTTTCGATTTGATGTCTAGCTCACGGTACTGAACACCGGAGGTGTTAAACAGACGCTTTAGTTCACCATCGTAATAACCAAGCATCTTTTTTAGCTCAGCCTTTGTCGGCGGCTGCTCGGTGATATCGATCACTTTGTGCTCAACGCCTTTGCTTTCAAGAAACTTCAAAGCTTTACGACACGTCGAGCACTTTGCATAAGAATACACTTTCACATCGGCCATGTTCTTACCTCGACAGAAAAACTACTCGCCTTTAAATAGACGCTTAAAGAATCCAGAGACCTTCTGCCCGATACCCGCCTGCTTTGCAGCACTTGCCGATCCAGCTGCCGGTCGCCCCGACTTGTTACCTGATTTTCGGCGACGAGACGAATTGTTCGAACGCGAATTTTTCGAAGCGCTTTTATTATCGCCCTTGTGTCGGCCGGAAACGCGATCTCGATGAGAAGACTTGCCATTCCCACCACTGTTACGTGGTCCAGACGATGAAGCAGCCCCTTCGACTTGCGATGGACCACTGCGACGCTTACGCCGCCGACGGCGCTTCTTTTTCGTCGCCGCCTCGCCTTCTTCTGAAGATCGGTTGTCGTTGCGATTTGATGATTTCGGCCGAGGCGAGCTCGACTTCTTATACGGGTTACCACGCCCCTGTGACGACTTTGCACGATCACGAGACTTCTGCACCCGCTGGATACCGCCATAGGGGGCATCCGATTTCATCGATTTAAACTCGGTCGCAAGCTCTTCATCTTCAAGAAAGTCAATTTCCACCTTATGACCAAGGTATTCCTCGATTCGCGCCAACGCGTCGACATCCAATTCACAAGCTAAACTAAACGCCTTCCCCTTATCACCAGCGCGACCCGTTCGCCCAATCCGGTGAACGTAGTTTTCTGCATTCTCAGGAAGTTCGTAGTTAATCACAAGATCAACGCCTTTGATATCTAGCCCACGGGCCGCCACATCGGTCGCAATCAAGATGTTTGTACCACCTTCACCACGAAACTGGTCCATCACCCGTTGACGTTGCGCTTGAGACATCAAACTTGAAATCCCCTGCGCCTTAAAGCCGTTTTCAGAAAGGAAGTAGGCAATCCGGTCGATATTTCTTTTAAAATTCGAAAATACAATCGCCTGTCGAGGCTGGTGCTTCTGCAAAAGCGACAATAAAAACTTCGGCTTCTCGTCTTTGCTGATATGAAACAAACGATCTTCCACGTTTTCAGCTTTCGTTTCGTCTTTCGAAACATTCACTTCTACCGGATCAGCGCCAAATTCATACGCGACGTTAAGAACATCGAAGTTCAAGGTCGCACTAAAAACCAAGAACTGACGATCCTTAGGAATTCGCTGTAACAAATAGCGCATATCATCTTTGAATCCCATATCGAACATACGGTCAGCTTCATCAAAAACCACCGCACGAACTTGACCAAGATCAATCAAATGCTCTTTGTAAAGATCGATCAATCGACCAGGGGTAGCTACCACAAAGGTCGCGCCTTGACCCAACGACTTCTTTTGCTTCTCGTAAGAAGCTCCACCGTAGATCACTGCTGAATTAATATCCGCACCTTTGGCAAAATCGAGCACGTTCGTGTGGACCTGCTCGGCCAGTTCGCGAGTCGGAACTAAAACAAGAATAAATTGATTCGACTTGAAGTCATTGAAAGCTCGCACTTGCGAGTTCACGCCCTTTGCCACTTCAGCNGACTCGGTTGCCGCTTCNGCTGAACGATTGAGGGTTTCTTCCGCTTCCGCGCGCGAACGAAGTACACGTTCTACCAATGGAATTACAAAGGCCCCAGTTTTACCCGTACCGGTTTGCGCCAGGCCAGCCACATCTTTATTTTTTAGAATCACCTCAAAACACTGCTCCTGAATGGGAGTGCACTCTTCAAAGCCCTTATTTTCCAAGTTTTTCGTGAGTATTGGGTGTAAATCGTATTCAGAAAATTTCACAACCGTCCTAGTCCGTCCTCATAGATCAAATTGAGCCCTCAATGTAATCGCCGCGGGGGACCAATGTCAAAGCGGAAGGAATCCAGCCCTACAGCCCTGAAAGAAACCCATTGAGGGTGTTTATAAAGGCTTCTGGCTGATCAAAGTGAACCCAGTGGCCCGAATTGGGGATTTCGACCCCTTGGACCAAGTCATTACTTTCCAACATTTTTTGGTACACCTGCGGGCTCAACTCGTCCGATTGCTCACCCCGGACCACCAAAGTCGGGACCTGAAGCTGCTGTAGCCAAGCCCAACGCTCTTCCGACCGCCCCAGCTGAATACTTTCGCGAATGCCCGGTTCAAAAAAACGCCAACCATGCTGACCATCGACCTCTACGATATTCGAGTAGAGATAGGCGGCGATCACATCAACGAAGGGGTTCCCCGGAAATTTTGACTGAAACTCACCTTTAAAAAAGTCTCTTGCCTGCTTCCGAGTTGTAAAAGGTACCGGAACCACATCTAAATAGTTGAGGGAGGAGTTCTTTTTTACATCCCCCTGATCCGGACCGATATCTTCAATGACGAGCGATGTCATTTGCTCAGGGTAAAGGTGAGCGAAGGCGAGGGCGTTTCGGCCACNCATCGAGTGTCCNACTAAATGAATTTTATCCCAACCCAGCTGGTCCAGCAGGCCTTTCAGGTCGCCTGCATAGTCTTCTGGGCCATATCCCGAGGCTGGCTGAAAACTTTTGCCATGCCCCCGTTGATCTAACAGCAGGATCTGATATTTATTCTCGAAGGCTTTAGAAATACTTCGCCAGTTTAAACCAGATCCCATAAGTCCATGTAAAAACACAAGCTTAGGACCTTCGGGATGACCGACAGTTTGGTGATGAATTTGCTCAAGATAATTCATAAAATAGACTCGTGTTTAATAGAATCATGTTTAGACTCGTGCGAAAATGATCGCGGACAGTATGAAATCAAATCTACCATATCTCAATCCTAAATGGATTGATCGACAGGCTTTACAAATCGTTAGCAGTCTTCAACAGGCCGGCTACGAAACCTATGTCGTCGGCGGCTGTGTTCGCGACCTACTTCTTGGAATTCAGCCAAAAGACTTCGACATCGTCACCGAAGCCAAACCCTCAGAAATCGTTAAAGTCGTTCCGCGCGCCTACATCATCGGAAAACGTTTTCGCTTAGTCCTTTGTCGGCGACAGGCCGAGCAATACGAAATCGCCACCTTTCGAAAAAACCTGACCAGCTCGACTTCCAGTGAAAGCAACGAAGACGACGGCTGGACCAAAGAAGAAAAGTTAGATGGACAACATCTTCCTGATGCCGACAACGAGTTCGGAACACCTGAAGAGGATGCCCTCCGGCGGGACTTTACAATCAATGGGCTGTTCTACGATCCCGTCAAAGACAAGCTGATCGACTTTTCAAATGGCATGAACGATTTAAACGCACGATCCATTCGAATGATCGGCGACCCTGATGTGCGCTTAGTCGAAGACCCTATTCGCATTCTTCGTGGCCTACGGTTGGCCCACAAGATTGGATTCACCCTCGAGCCAGACCTCGAACTCTCTATGCGCACCAAAGCCAATCACCTCGTTGAAACGGTTTTGCCTCGACGCCGAGAGGAGTTCTTAAAGTTTCTGCGCCTACCGGACCCATCGATGGTGTTTCTAAAATCCTTTGATCTCGACGTTTTTAAGTACAGCGCACCGACCCTTCATAGCTATTTGGAGCGCCCAGAGTCCGATGTCTTTTTCAAACGGCTTCGTGAGCTTCACGCCAGTGGCGTCGACAAAAATGATGCTAGCCAATTGTTTGGAATGTTGATGTGGTGTTTTGTTCGCGCCTTTTTGTCACCAGACCCAGACGCTCCACTAAAAGCACGTCAACTTGAAGCCAATCCAGACCTTCTGGAAATCATGTCCAATGAACTAGGTCTGTTTAAGGCTGAGCAAGCTTTATTCATGCGAGCGATTCAGATGCAGACCACCCTAAAAAAGACCAACGACTTCCAAAATAAAGGCGAACGCCGTCGTTTTTCCGTGGTGCGCTCGGACTACTTCCCGATGGGCCTGATCATTGCGGCTAGAGATCGCTCGGTCCCCCTTGAAGACCTGATTTATTGGCAGGGCCAGTTCGAAGAGTTCCTACCGAAATTGGTCGAGGAAGATCGTGAGCGCGCCTCTAGGCAGCGCCGAAGACGCCCCCGAAAAGCTCGCATAAAAGGTATGTAGGCCCAGGCTAGGTTGGTGTCTCGGTAGACGTCACGACCTTTTAGGAATAAACTCTGGGTCATAGGAGCTAATTATGAGTCTAGGACCATGGCAAATTGTTATTATCGTCGTCGTACTTCTTGTGTTTTTCGGACCGAAACGAATTCCAGGAATGGGTAAGTCTTTAGGTGAGGCCATCCGCGATTTCAAAAAAGGCCTAAAAGAAGACGAAATCGACGTCACTGATTCGGTTAAACACGAACAGATTGAGCAAGAAAAACAAGCCGAAGCGGCGTCTCAAGCTAAAACAGAAAAAGAAAAAGATAAGGCGTAATATTTTCGACCGCGCCTTCGTACTCCCAGGCAGGACATATAGCCCTGCCCATACGGAGAGCCCGATGAAGAACTTTCTACGCCTGCTGCTTGCAGGCACAACGGCCTTGATCCTGGCCTGCACACCTAAAAATACAGTCCCCAAAAAAAGCCATACCGACGGTCAACCCAAGTCACAAAACCTTGTCCCGAAGAATAGTCATCTAAAGCAGGCAACCTTCGCCGGCGGCTGTTTTTGGTGTATGGAAAAACCTTTCGAAGACATCGAAGGGGTCAAAACCGTCCTTTCGGGATACGCCGGAGGAACGATCAAAAACCCAGATTACAAATTGGTTTCTAGTGGCGCCACAAAACACATTGAAGCCGTGCAGATCTATTACGATCCATCAAAGGTCAGTTTTAAAAAATTAGTCGACGTTTTTTGGCGACAAATCGACCCTACAGATGACGGAGGCCAATTTGTTGACCGTGGCTATCAATACACCTCGGCCATCTTTTATCGAACGCCTGAAGAAAAGGCGATCGCCGAGCAATCAAAAGATCAGCTTGAAAAAAGCGGTCGCTATGACAAAAAGTTACTAACACCTATAAAAGCTTTCACGACCTTCTACCCTGCCGAAGAATATCATCAGGACTACTACAAGAAGAACCCGATCCGATACAACTTCTACCGCCGCGGATCAGGCCGTGATGCCTATCTTAGTAAGATTTGGAAAGACCATAAATCGGGAAACCACTAAAATGGTGCGACAAAAACCTTTTGGCAATAGTTCGTCCAACCATAAAGACGTTGGCTGCGTCGCTTGTTAAAATCCCTCGCACCCTCAAGGTTATCCCTGGCTGCCCGAGCGATTTTCTTGCCGTTCTTTGCTCCCATTGGCGAGTCCACATGACCGACATCAAATAGATCCACTTTCTGTACGGGAACTCCTTGAGATCGATACAAGTCATAGTGCTTTTGAGCGTTGTCACCAGGGACGACAGCATCAATAGTACCAACAGAAATCACCGAGGGAATTCTGTATTCGGCGGGAACACTCATAAAGGCTTCGCGAGTATCAAACCTCACACCGTCTCGGTCAGGAATCGACAGTTCGAAACGTTCAAAAAGCTTTCCATACTGCTTCAGCAGAAGCTCAGGATAACTATCCGCAAGCGTGTGCAAAACAAGGCGTCTCATTTCTTTATGAGTCAGGTTTCTGTTCATCAAAAGACTGCGTGAATGACTTAAGTACTGCAGCACGGGATCAAGTAGCCCCATCACCGGAATATTGTTTCCCGTGATGCGATTCATATTGTGAAGGATATGACCGACCTCTTGAAAAAAGGTCCCACCAATTTGAGCCCCCATCATCAACATATCAAAAAACATCGGCGACTGGTCGTTGACCTGACGAAGAAGATCTCGAATTGGACGCGATGAACTTTGCAACAAAGGCGTTGTTTCTAAAAGAGCATCCATCACATGCTGGGCCACGGCGGGGTCACCACCAGAAAAAGGAGCTCCGACCAAAATATTTTGTAACACATGGACATTCATACTTTTTTGAATGTCTTCGTCAAAATAGATCTCACCATTCTGATCAACCGTATAACCCGTCGGCGAGCTATCGATGATAACACCACCAAGGCTATGCCCCATGGCGATGATCGGCTTCCCAGACACCATTGCATAAAGCTTCGCCGCCTGCTGAAAATCAGAAATCATATCGATGATACCGAACTTTTGATGAGCTCCGGTTTGAATATGTTTAAAAGCCCCCGCGCCGAATCCGCGAGGTTCAGAAAAGACGAAGGCCGCTTTATTGTTTTTCAACATATAAACGACATCGCGCCAGCGCGGCTTATCATAGTCCATCCCGTTGGTGGCCAAGGCGATGGACTCTGCTAAGCCATCCATGTAAAGCCCCTGGGTATAGGTCCCACCTAGGCTATAAAACACCTGTGATTTCGTTGGATCACCTAAAACGATGGCCGTTTTTACAAGCCCATCCTTTGCCCGCATGACCGCCTTCAAGGGCAGCATCCCTGTGTCTTTATACAAACCTTGAAGTTCACGTGGAAGAGTGCGCTCCTCCCGCTCAGTCAAAGGAATAAAGTCCAACTCTTCAAAACCAGAAAGATAGGCCTGAGCCGTAGACCCAAGCAAAAATAGGAGTGCTGTTAAGATCAGCTTCGTCATCTCGTCCCCTGCCAAGCTACCGCCAACACCTATCCAGGTTGGCGCGAATTGTCATAACAAGGTAATTATGTGGCATCTGCCACCTCAAAATCCAATAATTTCGAAGGAAGGAAGGCTGCTTTGTAAAAGAGCAATAGTTGTAACGATTCTATAGAGTTGTTTCTACCTAAATCCACTCGCATCTGTCCTAAATCCTTAATAATCCTAATGATTCTTAGAGATCACCTTGAACAGTTAGTGCAAGATAGTGGCCATAATGAAAAGCCGCCTCAAGGGCGGCTCAGCGAATAAGACCTAACCACTTGGCCTTATTCGTCACAAAGAATTGTCCTAAAATCGCGGATATTAAGCCAGCAGGGACTTCGCAGCAGCCACGATGGCCGCAGAATCAAGGCCGTGCTTTTCATATAGCTCGATGGCCTTATAAGCGCTTTGACCAAACTCGCCTTTCACAGCCAAGCTACGAACCTTCAAGCCCTGCCCCGAAGTCAGTAACTTATGCGTCAGTTGCGCGCCAAAGCCGGCGTTTTCTTGATGCTCTTCGACCGTCACCATTCGCCCTTGAGTCTGCGCCAAAGCCAAACCAAAGGTTTGCAAATCCGGATGGCTCACGACAGAAGGGTTTATAACCACGGAACCAATCGACTGAGACTCCAACTGCTTCGCCGCCAACAAGGCTTGATGGGACAAGGGCCCCGTCCCCGCCAGTACGACACTTTTGTCAAAGTTCTTCGAGTTATCAAACAACACCTGTGCCTGACCGAGCTTATAACGATAGGACTCGGGCAAGATCCGTCGAGGGAAGTTTTCTCGTCCCAAAAAGAAAACATAGCTTTTCGGCGTCCGGCCACCCTTTCGGTCTTCCGCGAAGCGCTGAACCGCTTGCTTCACCAAAGCTTTTGCCTCACCGCTTGTTGTTAAGCAGTAGGTTTCGACATTCGGAATGGCCGAAGTCATCGCAAAGTACCCCAAAGACTGATGGGAAGCTCCGTCCGCAGCATCTTGAAACCCAATATGGGAAAAGAAAGCGATCATCGGCGCCTGTGACAGTGATGCCATCGTCAAAGGCAAAGCCCCTTTAGTCACACCAAACTGCGCAAAGGTATCAACGATTGGAATAAAGCCCGACTTCGACAACCCGGCTGCCATACTCATCATATTAGATTCGGCGACACCAATATCGTAGCTATTTTCAGGGTGAGCCTTTTGAAAACCACCAGTTCCGGTCGACCCCGGAAGGTCACTGGAAATACTGAAGACAGGGTATCCCTCGGCCACACATTCACTTAATGCCTCTGCCACACCGACTTGGACTTTTTCATTGGGAATATCCGAGTTCGATGACGACGGTTTCTTCGAAGCCGCCTGCTCAACCATTTGATTGGCCCACTCTGTAAACTCCGCAGGCACAGAGTCGCCTTGATAAATTTCAGACAAGAAGCCCGCCAGCTCCGCCGGAGCCTTCAACGGAAAACCGTGTCCACCGGAAGCTGACTCCTCTGTGCTTTTCACGCCGTAACCTTTGATCGTCTTGGCGTGAATAACGACTGGCTGCTTCGGATTTTCGCGCGCCATCTGAAAAGCCTGTTGCAGTGTTTCTGCACAGGCCTTCAAATCATGAGCCTGGTCCAGGCGGATATAGTTCCACCCGAGCTCTTTTAAAGAAGTAAAACTTGGCGTCATATCGAAGGTCTGTTCGTCGATTCGGCCCGTCAGTTTCGTATTGTTATCACTTACAATCAAAACAAATGGGTTCATACGCCCCTTAGACGCCAAACCAGGAATGGCAACAAGAGCTTCCTTAGCCTCACCTTCCATACAGGCGCCATCTGATATGGCTGTCACCGTAAGTCGATCATTTCCAGCCAGTCGATCGGCGAAAGCCAAACCCTGAGCTTGCCCCAAAGATGAGCCCAGGGGGCCGTTACTAAGATAAACACCCTCTGGAAACAAGTGAGATTCCCCATGCCCTGTTAACGGCGACTGGATAGAGCGAAATCCTTTCAAAGATTCCATATTTAGATCCGCATAGCCGTAAGCGGCCTTTAGGGCATACAAACCATTTTCACAGTGGCCGGCATCGTTCACTAGGTGATAGGCCTCGTGCCAGGGGACCCCTTTGGCCTGAGACTCGGTAAATACGATCGCATGCAGGGCAGACATCACATCAGCAAAGGCCGACGGACCTCCCCAGTGGCTAGCAGCTCCGCCCATGACGGCCTGCATATCCATCAAAGCGACCATAGCCCGCGTCGCACGGGGATCTACGCACCGTAGCTCTTGCCCTTGGTTGGTTTTTATAGAAACCGCGTACTGTGGCTCAGAAGGGTTTCCTGCAAGTTTTGTTGGAATTTCAATGGGTTCCATGTCGTGACGTCTCCGTTGGAAGTTTTCTCGAACTTTTCATTAAGACTTGTCAGCCCGAGGACTTTTTAACAGTATGGCAAAATGAACTTTCGTAACCTACCAAAAATCGAACTACATCGCCACATAGAACTCTGTCTGCGCAAAGAAACCATCAAGGAGCTCGCTCCCCAGTTTGGAATCGAACTGCCTGACGAGAAAACCTATGAAGACCGTTTCTTAATCCTTGAGCCCATGAAAGACCTGGGCAGCGCATTGAACAAGTTTTTGGACACCCAAAAGCTACTTGCTAGCCCTGAAATTCTTGAGCGCATTGCCTTTGAAGCCGCCGAAGACTGCTACAACGAGGGCACCCGCATTGTCGAATTTCGCTATGCGCCGACGTTTGTTCAACTGAACCATGAGCACATGAGCTTTGACGTGATCCACGAATCACTTGTGAAAGGCCTGAAACGCGCCGAAGAAATGTATCCCATCGCGACCGGCCTTATTTGTATCATTCAACGGATTCTTCCTGTTGAAGTCGGCCGAAGCGTCACCGAATTTGCCATCGACCACAAAGATACCATGATTGGACTGGATCTTGCGGATAATGAAGAAGGTTTTGATTCGAAGCCGTTTTCTGACTTCTTCTTGAAAGCGCGTGACGCCGGACTAGGCATTACCGTTCACGCTGGTGAAGCCAACCTCCCAAAGTCACCTCGGTATGTCACCGACGCCATCGAGTACCTTGGAGCCCAGCGAATTGGCCACGGTATTCAGATCCACCGCGACCCTGCTGTAATGAAGTCAGTGATCGATAAAAATATCGTCTTAGAGGTCTGCCCAAAAAGTAACTGGCTGACGAATGCTATTTCGGATTTAAACGATCATCCCATTCGTACTCTGTACGATGCTGGAGTTCCTATCACACTGAATACAGATGACCCCGGCGTCTTCAACACGGACTTGAACCAAGAGTACCAAATCGTCGCCGACCGTTTTGGTTTCGAAGAAGATGATTTCAAAAAAATGAACGAAATCGCCTACAAAGCGAGCTTCATTTCTGAAGAGAAAAAATCCAAAGTCTGGCCAGTCAATTAAGACTCACCACCTGACTTGAACCGAAAGGCCGCTTTACGCGGCCTTTTTTGTTGGGGCAGGCTTCAGCTTCGGACTGGGCGCCTCAGCCCCAAATTGCTTCAGCCCTTTCGCACCACTACCCTCACCGTCATAACTTCCCGGTGGCTTTGCATGATCACCATGGACCAGCATATCAACCCGTCGAACCCCCGTCTGAATCAGCGTGCACTGCTCGTTTAGATCTGCGCTGGACTGGATGCTTTGCTCGACCCTCTGGGCGCTGTTCTGGCTCAACGACTGAATGTTTTCCATCGCCGTCTTGATGTCTTCCATCCCCTTCGTCTGCTCTTCGAAAGCTTCGGTCACGATATTCATCATTTGATGGGCGCGACCGACCTCGGTATCCACCACTTCAAAAACTCCCAGACAGGCTTGCACTTGATCGTTTCCTTCTTGCAAGGCTCGCTCAGACGTATGACTTAGCTGTTCCACACTAGATTTGATCTTAGCAACCATGTCTTGTGACGTTTTGGTACTTAAGGCAAGAAGCTCTGATATTTCATTGGCCGAGGTCCCACTTAAGGTGGCCAGATTTCCGACTTCTTCCGCAACCACCGCAAAGCCCTTACCATGCTCCCCAGCACGACTCGCCTCCACCGAAGCGTTGAATGACAGCAACTTGGTCTGAAAGACAATTTCGTTGATCACCTGAGTCTTTTGCTCGATCTTTTCAATCATTTGCGCAAACTCTTGAACGGTTGAATCAACGTCACGAAGTGTACCAATCATTTCTCCATTCGCACCTTCAATCCCCGACATGGCTTCACTCATTTTACCCATGGTCTTCTTACCTTCACCCACAGCACGAGTGGTTTCATCTACCGCACCTTTAGCCTCAGCCAAGGACCTTTGGTTACTTTGAATCAATTCATTTACTTGGACAGTTGCCGAAGACGTTTTATGAATCGAGTCTTCTTGTTCCTTGAAAGATCGGTTCAATGACCGCCCGTTCCCTTCGATTTGAAATGAGCAATTCGTCAGGTAATGAACCCCACGCCGCAGATCAACACTAAGGCGACCTAGCTGATAATCAATTCGTGAAACAAACAGGAAGAGCCCAACCCCCATCAAGCCAAAAAACACCGCAAAGAAAATAGAGCTCATAATGAGCTGCTTTCTTGCTGTACTTGAAACTTCGGCAGCGACCTCTTCAGTAAAAGCGCGCCCCATGACCATCGACTTCGTGATCTGGTTCACAGTTTTATCTGATAAGTCATAAAGCTGATTTCCGTCTTCTTGAATCGGCTGTCCACCTGCAACGGTCTGAATCAGCTCGGTCAGGACAATATGCTGATCCGAAGTAATCCCACTCAGCAAAAGCTCTTGAATGATCTCGGACTTGGTTCCAATGCTGACTTGCTCGATCATCAGTTCCATTCGACTTTTTAAAGAAATCGCCTTATCAATCACATCGCCAGGGATATTGGTTTTCCCACCACCCAATTTTGCCAAATGTGAACTTAACTGCGCACCCAACTCTTTGGCCCGCTCCAATTGATCCAAATGACGAAGGTTTTCCGCAAGGACCGCTGCCTTCGTATTGGAAATATAGATTGGCCGGATCTCGATCAGCTTTGCCACATAATCAACGTAAGCTCCATACATAGCGTCAGCTTCACGCCGATCAACCATCCCCCGCAAACGCTTGTAGTCGTCTTCAAGATTCCTATAAAGTCCTTCCGCCTCTTTTAGGACGGGGTGATCTGCTGTATAGGCTCGAAGATCCTTTAAGACCAGATCCGTGTCCGAACGCTTTTGATCCAATGTCGCCTGATCAACAAGGCCATCAAGGTACCTCGCCGAATAACCACGCTCGGCCTGAGTCACCCGAATCAAACTCGAAGTCAAAGACATGAGCTCCAGGTAACCACTTTGACGTCGAGCCTCGTCAGCCAAGACCCAACTATTCCAAATCTTTGTCCCGTAAGTCACCGTGTACGCAAGCATCGGTACAATCGAGGCGAACAGGAGCATCTGCTTCAATGACATTCGTCCAATTAGCTTGTCCATAATTGATGAATCGGCGACTTCAATTGATCGATTGAGCTTAAACCGCATTCTTAACGTGGTCTTCAACTACTTTAACCGAACCGGCAGCCCCACGTCTCAATGTGATTGCGTCGAAACCGAACCGTCTGAAATTTGATTGAAGATCAGTTAACTAAAGGCTTCGAGGCCAGACTTCGGTCGCTGTGAATCAAAGAACAATCCGAAATGCGATACCCCATAATATAGGGGGACGTGTTCTTTGAAGATTTCAAAGTCGAGACAAAGGCCGCCGGAAAAGTCAGAGCTTCCACCCTCTGGTAGGCCGTCATCTGAACCTGAAGCATCGTTTTTCGAGAATCAGACTCTGACTGCATCATTAAGGTACTCAGCAGAGGCCCTCCACGAGGATTATAAGTCTGATAAGTGGCACCAACCTGAAACAAAGACCCATCCGCGGAAAACTTTGAGTAAGCTCGGCCAGATTGAAACTGCTGCTGGATAGAAACACCATTACTTGAAGTATACATCATCCGGTAGCCGATATCAGTGAAGTCAAGTTGGTCGATCTTGCTGACGGTCTCGGGTAAGCCCTTTTGCATATATCCTAGCATCATCTCGAAGACCTGCTC
>NYZX01000114.1 GCA_002686065.1 Pseudobdellovibrionaceae bacterium
GGCTGTCACTTTGAATGGTTTATTGCCGGATTCCATGGCCTGCATAACGCGGTCACCAACGGCAATCTGGCCGGCGCGGATTCGGCCGATCGCCAAACGTCCGACGTATTCGTTGTAATCAATATTTGCGACCAACAACTGAAGGTCCTTTTCAGGGTCGGCTGTTGGAGCTGGGTAGTCGTCAACGATCATATCCAAAAGGACACGAAGGTCAGTTTCGTCACCGTCAGGGGTGTTTTTAGCCACACCATCACGGGCGATGGCGTAAACGGTGCGGAAATCGCACTGTTCATCACTGGCATCCAGGTCGACGAAAAGGTCAAAGATTTCATTTTCGACTTCTTGAATTCGTGCATCCGGGCGATCAATTTTGTTAATACAAACCGAAAGCTTAAGTCCTTTTTCAAGGGCTTTACTTAGAACGAATCGTGTTTGAGGAAGCGGTCCTTCTGAAGCATCCACAAGCAGGATCGCGCCATCCACCATATCCAGGATACGTTCGACCTCACCACCGAAGTCGCTGTGACCGGGGGTATCGACGATATTCACCTTGGTGTCGTTGTAGATAAACGAGCAGTTCTTTGCAGCAATGGTGATTCCACGTTCCTTTTCCAGGTCCATAGAGTCCATCACACGTTCATCAACGGCTTGGTTTTCACGGAAAGTTCCGCTTTGTCTTAAAAGATGGTCGACAAGGGTCGTTTTCCCATGGTCGACGTGGGCGATAATGGCGACGTTGCGCATAGTTTTGTATTGCATGCCCCGAATGTAAACGCTTTTAGGCGGGTAATCACTTTAAAAATGGTAAAGACTTCAAGAAAGTGTCTGTTAAGGATCCCTAACACAACCTTCTCGCAAAGATCTCAATGGAACTTCTTTGATTAGGGACGCAAATACAGCACCAGTGACCAAGTCATGGTCACTGCTTTTCCAGTCCAGGCCAGGGTTCTAACTAAGTGGCTGCGCAGAAGCCGCCTGTGAGCGTCGGGTTGATAGCCGCGTGAAAGCGCCACATGTTGGGGAACACTCCAAAGAAAGGTCACTAACCAGGTAATTAGTACCAGCACCAGATTGAGCCCGGCCATCCAGGGAGGAAAATAGGGAAGCGGGCTTATGACAAGTGCTGTGCCGACAATCAGCTCTAGGATCATGGCCGGAGCGACCAATGGAGTGATGCCCTTTTGATGNTGGGACTCGAATTCGGTGAATCTTTCGGGGGCGATCAGATGGAATAGGCGGTAGTGGGTNGTTTGGATAAACCACATAAAACCCAACATATAAAAGCTTAGAAGCAGGTTCGCCACCCAGAAATACGGTTCGCCCATGATCTTAGGATGCCAGAGGGTGGCTGAAATGGACATAACTCGCTTGGCGGTCCATGATTTGTCCACTTTCTAAGGCCAGGTCGATGCTGTCAGGGATCTGGAGGTCTTTGAATTTCCTATAGGATTTCAGTGATCTAAGCCCGTACATCGAGNCTGTTGTGGCACCGCTGTTGCTATTTTCTGGGGTGATGAATGCCACCCTGTTAATCTTAATTCTTTCTTTCACAACCTTGGCCTGGGCTGAAGATTCGGACCGCGAGGAATGGAGCACCCGGTTCGACGTGGTCGAATTCCGGGATGAGCTAACTGGGACGGCTTCGAAATTTTACCAAGANCGTCATCAAGATAACTCCTATGGGCGGTTTCAAGCCAATCCAGTTAGGAATGTGGGTAAATTTAATTGGGATGATCCCTCAGCGACCAATCACTTCATTGTTGCCGATGCGGAACGGATGGGTGCGCAGTTTGAGAACATTAAACTGGGTGGAAATCTTTTTATTTCCATGACGGGGNACTATGTATCCGAGGTCTCGTTGGATGATATCGAAGTTGAAGGCTTTTTGATTGTACAGGTGGTGGCTAGAAGCAGAAAACTTTATGTAGATAATATCTGCGCTAAAAAGGGTCTCATTATTCTAAGTCCTCCGTCATATATATCGACGAGGTACTATGACTCTTTGAACCGTTGCGGGAACTGGGAAAAATATTACTTCCCTCAGTTGGAGCCAGGGGGAGCTCGGGCCGCCTTTGGTATCTTCAGTAACTTTTTGTTTCATCCATTCCTTCTGCATAAAAAGTTTAAAAGCTACGGGTTTACCGAGGCCGATATTTGGACGCTCCACAGGCTGATCGAGTTTCGAAGTCATTCATCGGTTGCAAGCTCACTGGAGTCGTTTCGTCGCTTGGAAAAGGGGGGCGACTACGAAGTGAGTAAAGCCTTTGTTGATGCTGCCTGTACTTGGTCAAAACCCATGGAGTGGTATCAAAAACTGACCTTAAAAGATCTTCCGTCTTTGTATGTGGGGTTAAANACGATCCTCGTAGCTCATCAAAATCGATTTTTTGGAGGTAAAAAATTAGGGCTTGGCCCTGATGTCAAAGATGTCCGTTGCTTGAAAGCTGTTCAAGATAACCTGGTGCATGGGGCCTATGAAATCAATAAACGATGGGCCGGTCCCCCTTTNAAAGATGGTGTTGGGCGTTCTCGCGGCGAGATTCACTCGGGGCGAAGTCAGCCGCATTATTCGACCTTTCCCGTCGCAGGCAAAGCCAATTTGGACTACCAAGAATTTCTAAGAAGCTACGTGATCGAGCGTGCGATTTTAGCCCTTGCTGATTTGGTGNATCAAATTCGGNGACTTGGNCCTGGTCAGCCTGAGATCGACCTACTTAGCCTTGTACGATCAGCCAAATGGGCGGGCAAGGAACAACTTGATAAAGAGTTTAAGACCTATCGATTAGACTATCTTGATTTTCCTGAAGAGATTCAGCCATACCAAGAAACCATCCTTCGTCATTTTGACCAGACGGCCACGTTATAGACGCTGTGGTGACAATCCTCGGCCAATCCTTCGATTTGGTTGATTTTGTTGTCCTCAGCTCGCGTATATGAAGCGCTCCCAAGGCTGGGTTGGTACCAGTTTTGAAATAGATTTTCAGTGGTATGTCGTCATTTCAAGCCTTATTAACATGGTTTTTAGTTGTTCTTCTGTCCTTAGGCTACGCCTATCAGGAAGCTCGCGCTGATTTGCGTTGTCGATTTCTATTTGATGTGCAGACGGTCGAGCAACCTGAAGAGTACGTTGATGCCTCAGATATACTTCAAAATGTTCTTCCCAGAGAAACAATCTACTCGGCCTTGGATTATTTCCGAGCCAACGAATTGGATAACGGGGAGGGGATGGACCTTTTGTTTGCCTTAGATCGGTATTACAGGAACGGCTACGATACAGAAATGTCGGTTTGGGACCGACAGATCATCAACCAGGCCCTTGCAACCAGCCTGGTCGACGCATCGGATGGAGGCGCCGATAAAATAAACTATGTCATTTTGGTTCAAAAATTAATTCATCTGGCTCGCTATCAGGATCCCCGAGTGGGCGAGTTTTTGTACTACGCGGGGAAGCAGCTCAGTCAGGATTATATTCGGACTCAAATCCGTAAAGTTGGGGTAGCAAACTATTATATTTCGGCGGCACAGCCACCAGGAAATGTCCCGGGTGAATACTGGGATTTGAACTCTGGATTAGAAGCGCTTCGTTTTATGCACAACCTACCGAAGGATCGTCAGGTCCGAATCTTCGTGCGGTCTCAATTCGCTGCAGGAATGATTCATGATTATGCTGAAGAACATAATATTAAAAATATTATCACTGATTCTAGAAACGCTTGGGATATTGAAAAGTTAGACCAGCCGGTCGCGATGTTTCGAGTTCAATACTCGCCCAGTAAAACCAGGCGCTTCGAAGAGCGTGCGAAGCTGATCTTGGACTGGTTACGAGCGTCGACCGAAGGGGCGACTCCGGCGGGGTCGGTTGCCTTGGTGGCTAAGCTTGAATACACCGAAGGCCCGGGCGAAGCCTTCGAACAAATGGTGGTTTCAAGTAACAAGCTGTTGCAAGAGGCAATGACTTGGGGGTGGAGTTGGAAATCGGATTTTCAGCCAGCCGCTCGTTTGAACACACTATTAATTCAAAGCCTACCCTTGACTGGTATGGATCGCCATATGCGACCTCGGCATCTGGCAGCGACCGAGGTTCAGGCTATGCCTTTTCAGTACTCGGTCACTTATGGTGGCGTCCCAGAAAACATGTTTAAGCCCGACACCAGCTTAGATGGAAAGGATGTTCCTTGAACCTGTCGGCAACTGCACTAAGAAAGCTCATTATAATCATTCTGCCTTTGGTGACCTTGGTCTTCGTGACGGCCATAAGTGCGGCTCCGGCGAGCCTGCGGCGTTGCCCGCAAGTCTTTGATGCGAAGGGGGATAGTGCCTACCTGGAATTGGAAGCACAACTTTATGCGTCTTTCACAGGTGCTTTGACCCGATCAACGATTAGAGATGGGTTGGCCTTTTTAAATGACGAGCGGCACTTTAATGCGGGGACGCTTGGGGCCTTCCGGATTCTTGGGAATTTGATTCTGGATCAAACAATGCTGAATCAGCCGATGGATGTTGCGACAGAGAAGCTTGTTATCCCACCCGAGGATATTCAGCAATATTCCAAGTCCTTTACTTCTTATATGATTCTGATTCGAAAGCTGCTTGAGGCCTATTATTCAGGGGCTCCACGTGGAAATCAGTTTTTTTATCTTTTAGGACGATACTATAGTCCTTACTTTGAAGAGACCTTGCGTGACATCTATGGTTCTGAGTTTTCACAACCGGTTCCGTTGCCGAGCCCCGAGGTGCCTGGAGAATACTGGGACCTGGCATCTGGTCCGTTAGCCATGCGAATCATGGGGTCCCTGCCTTCAGACCGTCCTGTGAAATTGATCGATCGCTCGTTTTACGTGAAGGGATTACTTGAATCCTTTGTCACACGCCATGACTACGAGCATGTGGAGGTCGTTCAGCAAAAGCTAGCCGGATTGAGCCGGCCGCCAAAAGGTCTTGCGGCCATACGGGCAAAAGATGTGATGAGCTACGCAAATGGCTTTGCCCGACAGCTTCGGACTGTCGTTCTAGATTGGGTTAATCCAGCGGGGTCGGTCTATTTAATGATGGATCCTGCGATGAAGTTTGGGGTGCCCAGCTCTTGGTAGTGGGGCCTTATGTTGGAGCAATATGAAGGTCCATTGAAAAAGGTTCTTTCTGAACAATGGGCCTGGGAGTCTGTTTTTGGAAGACGCTACCATTTTGATTGCCTCAGTTTGACAAAGCCGAGTGAGCCTCAAAGGGTGTTGGATCCTGAGTATGCTGATCAACAATTTGAACAGATCCGAGATAGCTGGTCAGACTGGTATAGGCAGTCCATACGTGATTTCGGTGGATGAGCTTGCTGACAGTGCCGGTGGCTTCGGCTAGTATTCGTGGAAACTTGGAGACCTCATGAAAATAGTCCTATCCGGTGGACCCTCGGCAGGGAAGACCAGCATCGCAAAAACCTTAGTACAACATTATGGATCCAAGCTGGTGGTGATTCCTGAGGCCGCTAGTTTGCTGTATACAGCGGGCTTTCCGCGTCGATCCTATCAAGAAGCGATCTTGCGGCAGCAACAGGCCATATTCCAAGTCCAGCGCAGCCAAGAGTTTATCTATCAGCAAGAGGCTAAGGGGAAAGTCGTCGTCTGTGACCGGGGGACCCTGGACAGCTTGGCCTTTTTCAATGAAGTCGAATCGAGAGATTTTTTGGAGTACTTTCGGACGACGAAGGAAAAAGAACTGGCGAAATACGATGCTGTCATCTATCTGCATACACCGGATATGGCCCAGTATGATCAAGCTTCAAACCCCGTTCGAACAGAAGATTTTGAGGCCGCTAGAAAGTTAGATCAACGTTTTATGGAGGCCTGGAAGGATCATCCCAACTTTGTATCTATTCAGCAGACAGAAGACTTCTTGGACAAAATTTTGGCTGTCCGGAAAAACTTGGACCTGGTTTTGTCACAGTCTCAGCCGAAGGCTTAGCCAAAAAAAAGCGCCTTGGGACGAATTTCCCAAGGCGCAAGAAAAAGGAATCAGGAGGGTCAATGGAGATTCAAATTAAAATCCATGTCCCCGGATCCATCCGTTCCCACCTTTAAACATTGCAAGCGGTTTGCCGAACCTGGCGCCCTTAGGATCGCTTTGAGCGTCGAAATCATGACCCCTGTCTAAAATCTAGATTCACCCAGTAGCACGGCGATATCCGTGGTGTGGCCTGGTTTGTCTCAATACGAAACGCTGTTTTGATCGAGTATGTTTTACAGGATGAGCTTCGTTACCGTGAAAAATGCTCTTTTGACCACGTAGGCTTTTCACTCTGCTGGTTGGTCTGTTTGTCACTTTTTTCAAGCAATGGCATATCTCGACCACACGTTGGACCTATCTCATCAGGTCATTGGGGGGAAAATATGAACAGTCAGTTTAATCGATCTGTATGCTTTGCCGTTAGTCTGATGATGGTCACGCCGAATTTGGTGTTTGGGCAGGAAACCGTCCGTCGAGAGCTCATCAATTCACCGGTCGAGTTGGCCAGAAAAGACTATCGCTCGTTTGATAATTTGTTCGATTTTTTTACCTTGCGTGATCCAAGAAATAATTTTGATCCAATCAGTCGGCACCGTCTGCGTACGCATCTGTTTCAGCGGGATGTGACAATCGATTGGGATGTGATCAACGAGTTCGCTAAAAGCAACTTCGATAAGGCTCAAAGCAATACATTTGCTGAAATGAGTTTGCAGCCGATTAAGGCGAGTACGGCCTACCATGGGCCGGTCCTAAATGACCAAAATGCCCAGTGGTATATGCGTGTTATTACAGGGAAAACGATTCAGAATGCCGGGCGTGGGCTGATCCCTAATTTTTCTTCCGAAGAAGAAATTCGAAATTTTGCTGATGGTGTTCTTAGTCACCCACATGCTCGTTTTGCTTTATTCGGGTCTTTGTTTACTTCGTTGCTGGTGCCTTATCATGAAAGTCGGTTTAAACATTTTCGGTCGGTTAGCGGTGGCGATAACCTATGTCGAAATGACTTAATTAAGCCGATTCGTGAAAATCTTCAGACAATTCAAAGTGTCGAGACAGAAATCACTGAGCTTCGATACAAACATCAGTCGGCCAGAAACTTGTTAGCAAGCCTTGAGCAACAGTATTCGCTACACCATCAGGTTCTTAGTGAAAAGCAGACCGTCTACGAGCAGTTGCGCCAGTCATTTCAACAAGAACAAGACAAGATTCAAAAAAAGAAGTCTGAAGTTCTTCAACTGGAATCTAAATCGGCGCAGTATCGGGCGGATATAGAAAGTAAACAGGCTGTGATTACTCAGCTGCGAAACGACATTTCAGAAAAAGACCTATTGTTGAAACAGTATCAGTCAGAAGTACAGGTCAACAAATCGGTGATTGATTCCTACCGCGAGCAGCTTAAGGCAAAACAAGACGAGCTCGGCGAGCTAAATGGCCTGCTAGCTCGGGCGACCGACTTTATAGGTCGAATTTTATCGGGGAATAGTTCAAGTGATGATGATCTTAGCCAGGGTGATGCTTTAAATAGTGCCGAAGTTCACATTACGCGTGAACAAAAAATAGCCGAGCTCAGGGCTGAGATCCCGAAAATCCAAGAGATTATTTCGACCAATGAAAACCGCAATGCCGAGTTAGGTGGCATCCTGAAGTCGCTTGAAGACCAACTGGTCGAGTTGCGGGCTTCGATGGAACAGGAAAAGACGGGGCTGTCTTTAGCTGAAACGCAGCTAACTCAGAATGAGCGTGCCAAAGAAGCTCTTCGTCGAGCGATTGAATCTGAAGAAGTGGGTATGGATACGCTGGCCGAAAAGGTCGAGTCCGCTCGTCGTGACTTCGAAGATCGACAAACCAAAAACAATCATATGGAAACATTGCGATCGGAAAAACGCGAGGAAATGCAAACCGCCCAAACAAAGCTTGAGCAGTTTAAAGCGTCGAACGAGACCAAGCTGGCTTCAGCAAAAGAGGCCATTCGAGACTACTACGATAGTAGCGGAGCAATGGGTTGGTATATCGAAAACCGTTGTGAAGATCGCAATGCCAGCCAAGGTGATATGATTCAGTTGGCTGGAAGTAAGCATATCAATGGTGACTACGGTCGTGACTGGGGTATGTGGCAGATCAACGAGTACTTTCATCGCAACCTGATCCGGCATGGAATGTTGTTAGATATTGATGCCACCATTCAGTTTGGCGTTTCGAAGATCCTTGAACTGCAAAAGATTCTACAAGCTGGTTACAACGACGAGTCTAATAAAGAGGTTATCTATGCCGGAGTGGGAAGTGCTTACTGTCCGGGCTTAGATGAAGACGACCAAGGGCGACGTGCGTCTCATAATATCTACTTTAACCTGCCGCGGGCTTCATGGGCCTTGTTTAACGGTGGACCTGGCGGAAGTTACCAGTCCGACAACTTTGTTGGTGGGAACTGTCGTTTGCGCCGTAAAAAGACAGGAAGTGGATATCAGATTCATGACAACGATGCGGCCTTTAAGCGTACGATGCAGTCGATTCTTGAGTTTGATGGCTCGGTGTTTGACTCCTATTTACCTGGCTTAGGAAATTTCGCTGTGAACTCGGAGCATCTGATCGAGCGAAATGCCGTGAAGGCGATTGTTCGAGAGATGAATGCTTTGGTTGGAGGAACTGGTCGCCGTTCGTTAAGCCAAGATCGTGAACGTGTTTTTGAAAGCCTTAAAAGTGTTATGCGTGCCATGGAGTACGACTACGAAAGCCTAGCGAACCGAAATATCCAGTTTGTTCAGTTGGGTGATCAGCCGATTCGTCCATTAGGGTCCGTTCTGGTTGGCTTGCCCGAGCTGGATCAGTGCCCGGTTGGTAAGTTCGCTGAGTTGCGAGTCAGTGTGCGTAACGTACGAGGGCTTCCGTCGGCGCCAACAAATTCCAATGGGGTGGCCTTTCAGCTGACTCGTGAAGACGTCGATGCGGGTGACTATAAGATTTTTGTCTGTGATCAGGTCGAAGGCAGCCAAGCTGGCCGGGCCGAGTACTATCAAGTCTACCGAGTGAAAAAGAGCGGTGAGGTCTGGAGTATCTATAACGAAAATGAAGCCAAATCGGGATGGGTCAATTTGACCATCGGTTTAGCTTCGCCGGCGCTGACCTTGTAGAACTAAAGGGTCCGGCTGGCTAGACAACTGAATGGGGGAGTTATGAAAAAGGTCGAATACCTTTGTTGGGCGTTGGCATTTGTTGCGACTGTTCTGTTTGGGTGGAAGCACTGGTTTTCAGCCCCAGGTCCGCTGCGAGCCCCTCAGTCGCTAGAAACAAGTGATCCGGCGACGGGTAAAAAGACGTCAGGGATCAAATCGGAGGGGGCGGAAGTCGCCCCAGGGCAACTTGAAGGCCAGGTCGGTCAGCCCAAAACACAGCCTAATCCAGAACTCAATGCGGTCCATAACAGCGACGAGGGTGGGCTTTTGACGCCGCCTTCGATTCAACAGGCCATGGGTTGTTTGCGTCGCCAGGACTGCGAACTTTACGACCACAAGTATTATCGCCCCGGGTTTTCGGATCCCCAGCGGACTCCCGTTCATATGGCGATTGAATCGGCCTTAGAGGAAGCAGCCAACGATCCGGCAAATAGCCCCTTTTCGACGGAAGACCTGATGCTTTTGGCGAAACAGGTGAATCGGCAGATTTCCACGCGAAGCCTTCAGCTTTTGGTCGCAGATGAGTCCGTTCAGACAGAGCGTCTACTTAAGCTGTCGGACGAATTGAAGGGGTTGAATCAGACCGAGCTTTATATTCAGGTTTATCAGCAAAGGGACGATGGCGAGAAAGTCATCGATCAGGTGATCGACGGGGCAGGTCAGGTGATGAACCCCGTGTCGGCGATTCATTTAGTTCGTCAGATGGTACCACTGTTGATGAAACGGTCTCAGGCGGATTGGGGCCGGCTTAAAAAGCACCTTTGTGCTCAGCCTCAGCAAACACGAGCCCAGGTTGATTTTTACCTTTCGCAAATCAACCCCGGGCAGATGTGTGGGTCTTAAAGCGTCTTCATCAATGGGACGGTCGTGTTAACGTTATCGGTAAACACGCCGTCGACACCGAGGTCGTCTTTTAAGGTTTTTAGCAGCTGCTTTTCGGTTTTAAACTGGCTGGGTAGGGCGTCGTTTCGTAGCGTGTAGGGGTGAATTTTAAACCCCAGTTTTTTGGCCTGCTTTAAAAACTCGGTTGGTTGACCTTTTTCATTCACTATTTGGGGAATCCAGGGGCCTAAGCCGCTGGCGTATTTACGTAGCTCTTTTAATCCTTTTTCGGATTTTAGTTGGTCATAGTCTGTGCTGGTTTCACCCCACGAATTTTCCGCAACCAATTGCACCAAGGTGAATGGGGATTTGAACTCGGTCGCAATCCGTTTGACGGTCGCTTGGTGAAAGCACTGCAGGATGATCGGAAGTTTCGGCTGCAGTTTATGCAGATTGATCAGTTCGTCATGAACAATTTTGGCAATATCCTGGCCTTCTTTCAGGTGAAACTCAGGGGCTTTGATTTCAGGGTAAATCCCAATATTGGTTTTATTTTTTTGGTTATAGCGAACCACGGTNGTCACGAACTGTTTAAAGGTGGGTATTTTAAGTTCNCTATTCCCGATGGGTTGTCGGGTTTTGAAAGCCGCTTTGCCTGTTTTAAGGTCNATGCGGTGGTTGACTCGTAGCNGGCTGAGCTCTTTAAGCGTGAAGTCGATGGCGTAGTAGCGGCCATCTTTGCGTTTTNTGTCTGGGTAGACGTCGGCNACATTGGTTGTTGTGTCGATATGGGTGTCGTGAAGGATGATGGCTTCGCCGTCTTTGGTCAGCACAACATCTGGTTCGACGTAATCCGGTTTCCAGGTCAAGGCCTGCTCGAGACTAAGTAAACTGTGCTCGGGGTGTAGGCGGGGCAGTCCGCGGTGGGCGATAATTTCAAAGGCAAAAGCCTGACCAGTCAGCAACAGGGTTAGTATAAAAACCAGTTTCATAATTCCTCCGTAAGATGATTAAACGTGCGGCAGGCAAAGCTGTCACTTCCGCAGGCAAGGGCTTACGCAGAACGTTGTACTATAGGCGCGGCGGTGTCGGGGCCGTGGGCCCCGATCCGGTGCAGGTAGGTCAGTTGTAGGTAGGATGGTTGGCTCTGTTATGGCCGCCACGGTCGTGGCTAAGAGCCGGTTAGATGTCATTGTTAGTTAGAGCAATCAAGGTGCCAAAAATTTTGGTGCCAATAGGGCTCTAGGTAATAGGGTGCAGATTTTTCATTTTCAAAGTCTGATCCCTCTACCTAAAGGTAGGTGCATTCCACCCGAAAAATGTGACAAAAATTTTGACGATCTAAAAATCAAAACGCCCTCAATGAACACTACAGGTGTCGGTCTGACACGCCCCGATAACCGCTAATTCGACCCATAACCCCGGCTTATAAGCCACCGGTACGGACTTACTTGTGCGCTGCCCTGTGGCGCACAAGTAAGTCCGTACCGCTTGAATCGCCCATACCGAACTATGCGATTGCAAGGTGTTTCAAGTCCTCTTGTGACTATCAGGTTTTATCACAACCAGAGTTTTCTAANGCAGNNGGNNNATCTGGGGATCGAGNNGATCATCTGTGGTCAGCCTTNTCNAAAAGCTCGANTCTTGAAAGTTGTCCNATCAATAGGATGTGAACNCCNTTCGGACGAAAGTCGCTTTTCGCACGGCAAGCAGGCATGCGCTCCGTNTAAAGCGTTATACTTTGCTGTCTAACAAAGGAAGTCCTGGTGTCTTTTAGTAAACAGCCAAGTTGGTATGCGAGTCCTATTCAAATTAACTCAACAGCCATTTCCGGTGATGGCAGTCGATGCTTGTTGGGGACGTCCAACGAGTACAGTTCAGGCTTGTTTTCGGTCGTTGCTTACGATGACGCCGGCACGGTTTTATGGACGGATCCGATAACGAATCAGGCGGCTTATCAAGGTGTTTTTTGGGTGGCTTTAAGTGATAACGGCCAATACGCGGCCGCTGGCGGCGAGGTGGCGAAATCGGGTGATAACCCAGGGTTTTTGCGGATATACAACGCCGAANGCGGTGAGGTCTTATTAAGCGTCAGTCTTCCTCGNCGGGTCAATCAGGTTTCGTTTTCTAGNACGGGTAGCTTGTTAGTAGCTTCATACGGACAATATATTTCTCTTTACAAAAACACGGACGGAAGTTTTTCAGAAGCTGGTGTCTATGATTTAGGTGACAACTATGACTGTGGTAGCGTTGTTATGTGTCAGTACGGTAGCTATGCCAGTGCGGCCGTTACGAATTATTCGACGACTCCAGCAAGTGGTGAAATTCTTTGTTTTTCAACGACGGAATCTCAACTGAATTGTGTTTCACGATTTGCGACATCTGTAGGGGCTGTACGCACTGCGATTTCAGTGGATGGCACCTGGTGGGGCGCCTCTATGCACGATGGCTCATGCGTCGCTTTTAGCAATCAAAACTATGATCAGCCTCAATGGATTTATACGCCTCCGGCTGATTTACTAGGAGGCAAAAGTCTTAGCGTCGCCTATGGGTTTGATATGGTCATCAACGGTGCTTCCGAAATCATTTTTTCGGTGGGCGCTAATATCGAAGGCGGGGATGAAGGCAAGCTGGGCTGTCTGTATTCGGTCACATCACAGTATGAAAATGGTGTTTTTGTCCCTGCTTTAAAGTGGCTAAACTTCCTGCAGTACTCGCCAAACCCGGGGGTCAGCATGGACCTGGACGGGAAATACGTGACGGCGACAGACGGCAAGCCGGGCGGAAGCACGGCCGAAACGCCGGGGAATTTTTATCTGTACGACTGGTCGACAGGAGCTCAGGTCTTTCAATATCCGACCGAGATCATGAATTGGCCAATGAATATCTCGTCAAAAGGAAACGCCATCTTTGCCGCCAGCGACACCGGGCTGGGCTACTATTGGAAAGGCTAAGCTGTTTCCTCAGGTCACTTTAAAAAACGACGCTATTATAATAGGTTAGCGTCAAAATCTGAGTCCTCTAGGGTGTCGACATTCTGGACGGT
>NYZX01000115.1 GCA_002686065.1 Pseudobdellovibrionaceae bacterium
AACAACAGGGACCTCGGGACCAAGCTTTCGACAGTCCTATGGCAGCGGCGGCACCAACTAATCGCCGCTCAATAGCTTTCCTTGCCGTCTGATATCTTGTACGCCCCCATCATCCATGGGTATAATGGGGCGTCTATAGATATGGGGATGGCTACATGAATATGAAGCGAATTATAGCAGCTGTCATTGGCGTCGGTTTTTTAAGCCTGGCTGGTGTTTCTTTTTACGTTTACAGTTTAACCCGAGATCTTCCAAAGTTAATTACAGTCGAAGACTACACACCCTTGCTGGTGACCGAAGTTTTCGATCGCAATCAGAAAAAAATCGGCGAGTTCTTTCGACAAAAACGCTTGATTGCCAAACACGACGAAATCCCACAACTGCTTAAAAACGCCTTTATCGCTGCTGAAGATGACTCGTTCTACGAACACAATGGCATCAACTACCGCGCCATTATGCGGGCGGTGCTGGCCAACATCAAAGCCGGCCGCAAAGCTCAAGGGGCCTCGACCATCACTCAACAGGTGGCCAGATCCCTTCTGTTAACCTCTGAAAAAACCTATTCCCGTAAAATCAAAGAAGTCTTTCTGGCTTGGCGCATGGAAGAAAACCTCAGCAAAGAAGATATTCTGTTTTTATACTTAAACCAGATTTATCTGGGACAGGGCGCTTACGGAATAAAAATGGCCTCCCAGGTTTATTTCCGTAAGAACCTCGCTGACCTGACCATTCCTGAAGCCGCCTTGCTTGCCGGTCTCCCCCAGGCTCCTAGTCGTTACTCACCTATTCGCCGCCCTGAGCTGGCCAAAAATCGCCAAGTTTATGTGATTCGCCGGATGCAAGAAAACGGCTTTATTACTGAAGCCGAAGCGGAAGAATCCATCAAGCAACCTTTGAAGGTCTTTGAACTCAAAGACTTCGACAAGTACGCCGCCTACTACCTAGAAACCGTCCGCCAAATGTTGGTCGACGAGTTGGGTTCAGACAAAGTCTTAAACGAAGGCCTGCGTGTTCACACAAGCCTTGATTTAGATAAGCAGATTGAAGCCTACAATCAGGTTCGAGATGGGCTTCGTCAGCTGGATAAGCGCCAAGGCTACCGAGGCGCTGAAAAAAATCTGACCGACCAGAAAGACATTGAAGCCTTTTTGCTTCAGGTCCGAAACCAGCTGATCGATGAAGCCAGCCCCGAACGCATCTTACAACCCGATGGAACGTTACCTGACCCTGGCCCGTTAAACTTAAACCCGCTGGATGAAAACGGTAAGCCCCGGCCCAACCTTCCTGACTACGTTCAACTGGGTCAGATCATCAAAGGTGTGGTCATTCAAGTCGACGATACCTGGGGCCTTGTACGCGTCCGCTTTGCCGAAAGCCAGGGCTTAATTGATATTGAAGACATGAAGTGGGCCCGCGAGCCAAACCCGAACGTCGCCTACAGCCTTGCTGAAATCGAAAAACCCTCACAAGCCTTAAAAGTCGGTGATGTGATTGACGTCCGAGTTGTCGGAAAACGCTTTTATTCTTCGCGCTTAAATAAAGAGCTCCGTGAACTACGCAGTCGAAAGGGCAAAGATTACGAGCGCCCTGAAGAGATTCCTGATTTCGAAGTTCATGCCAACCTTGAGCTTGAACAGGAACCACAAGTTCAAGGCGCACTGCTATCTTTTGACCAACGCACTCAAGACATTATCGCCATGGTCGGCGGATACGATTTTTCAGAGTCCAAATACAATCGCGCCTTCCAGGCGATTCGCCAAAGCGGCTCGTCATTCAAAGCCTTGGTCTACGCGGCCGCCCTCGATAAGGGCTACACACCGGCAACACCCATCGTGGATGCGCCGATTGTTTACGAAGAAGAGCAGCAAGAGGAAGGCCAAACAACCGACTTTGATGAAGAGGCTTTGAAAGCTAAAAAGTGGAAACCCTCAAACTACACTCGACGCTTTTCTGGGGACATCCTGTTCCGTAACGCCTTAATCCGCTCACTGAACGTTCCAACGATCAAAGTGATTCAAGACATCAGCGTCGACACAGTCGCGACCTATGCACGGCGCCTTGGGGTGTTCAGCCCGCTTAATATGGACTTCACATTGGCTCTTGGCTCTAGCGGTGTCACACTTTACGAGATGACAAAAATGTTTTCCCAGTTTGGCCGAATGGGAAAACGCATTACACCCATGCTTATCCACAAAGTGGAAGACGCCGACGGGAACGTCTTGATGGAAGAAGTCGGCTTAGACGCACGCTTTAAGGATGAGCTGGAAGCCCTTGCCAAAGAGTTTGAAGACCGCCGGCAGAATTACTTACGCTACCAACGACGCTTAGAAGCTGGCGAAGAATTAGAAGCCATTGAAGCCGATGAAAATGCTCGCTACACCGCCATGCTTGAAAACCTTGAGCCCGGCGAAACGCCACCGGCTCCGTTTAAGTTCAAGCAAGAGCCCCCACTGTACTTTAAAGACCGCAACCAACTAATGAAGCCACAGACGGCCTACGTCATTACAAGCCTGCTTCAAGGTGTGGTCGAAGAGCAAGGCGGAACGGGAGGCCGTGCGCGAACGCTTGGACGACCAGTTGCTGGCAAAACAGGGACCACATCGGATTACTTTGATGCGTGGTTCGTTGGGTACACAACCGATATTGCTACCGGTGTATGGGTTGGGTTCGACCATGAAAAAACACTCGGCCGCGGTGAAGGTGGAGGCCGCGCCGCCCTTCCCATTTGGGTCGACTACATGAAGGCCGCCCATGACGGAGCTCCGACCCGCAGCTTCCCTGTGCCCGATGATATCGTGTTTGCCAATATCGACAATAAAACCGGTAAATTAGCTTCGGCTAGCAGTGAAAACGTCGTACGCCAGGCCTTTATCTCCGGCTCGGAACCTCAAAGCACGCCCGCCACCGAAACCGAAGAAACGGACATCGAGCAGGACTTCTACAAACAAGATCTATCTGACTAAGCATGATAGACAGGGCGGGCCGTTGCGCTTAAGCTGGCCCGCATGAAGCATATCGAGCTGGGCGGCGTCCGGCAAAATAACCTAAAAAACATCGACGTAAAGGTTCCCATCGGTTCTTTCACGGTTGTTTGCGGCCCCAGTGGCTCGGGCAAATCCTCGCTGGCCTTCCAGACCTTATATGCCGAAGGACAAAGGCGCTACATTGAAAGCCTTTCCAATTACACCAAGCAGTTTTTAAACAAAGCTCCAAAGCCGGATGTCGAGACGGTTTCTAATATCCCGCCTTCAATTGCCATTGAACAAAAAAACTCGGTACGTTCTTCAAGGTCAACGGTCGGGACCACCACGGAGATCACCGACTACCTTCGTTTGCTTTATGAAAAGATCGGCAAGGCCTATTGCCCTGATCACCATATCCCCCTTGAAAAACAAAGCCCGACTCAGGCAGCCAAAGCCGTACTGGATGAGTTTGAAGGAAAGCGCGGTTATATATTGGCTCCGATCACGGCTGATCAACGCCTTCTAAAGGGAAAAAAGCTTCAGCAGTTTTTACTGAGTGAAGGTTTCGTTCGCATTTACAAGCCGGGGTCTGTTGTTAAAAAAGCGAAGATCCGAAGCACTAAGAAAACCACTGCAAAAATGGTTCGCGCAAAAAAAGATCACCAACTGTATTCACAGGTCAGCATGGGTGAGGTGCTCGAACTGACGGATAAATCTCTCAACCGTGGCGGGGTCCCAAAAGAAGAGTTTTATTTGGTGGTCGACCGTGTCGGCTTTAAGTCCTCAGACCAAGGACGTTTGGCGGACTCCATCCGACAGGCCTATAAGGCCACCACGCAGTTTAACAAGGATCGGTTTCATGGACAGGCCATCGTCATCACAACAGATGGCGAACAGTTGCTTGTCAGCGAAAACACCAGCTGCTCGGTTTGCGGATTTGAATTCCCCGATATCGACTCGAAACTTTTTAGCTTTAATTCGCCCACGGGGGCCTGCCCCACCTGCAACGGTTTTGGAAATATTTTACAGGTTGATGAAGCCAAGGTCATTCCTGACCCCACCCTATCGATCGCTCAAGGTGCGATTGCTCCTTTTGCTATGCCCAGCGGGAAGTCAGACAAAAAAGAGCTTTTACAGTTTTGTAACAAAGAGGCCATCGACATTCATAAGCCTTGGAACAAGCTCAGCCAAAAAGATCGAACNNGAATATGGGANGGAACCGAGGACTTCTACGGTGTCCTTGGTTTATTTGAATACCTAGAAACTAAAAAATATAANATGCATGTTCGGGTTTTTCTAGCTCGACACAAAAGCCCTTTTGCCTGCACAGACTGCAAAGGCACCCGACTTCGCAAAGAGGCCTCTCAGGTTTTGGTCCATGGCCACTCACTGACCGAGATCTCAGCTTTCCGTATTCAGGACCTGTTGCAACACTTTGAGCAACTTGAACTGACAGACTTCGAGGCTGAAGTGTGCCAAGAGATTTTGCGCCAACTGATTTTTCGTCTGCAGTTCTTAATGAAAGTGGGTGTTGGGTATCTCGGCTTAGACCGAGCCACGAAAACCCTGTCCGGGGGCGAATACCAAAGACTAACCCTTGCCAATCAGCTAGGGATGGGGCTTTCTCAAACGCTTTACGTTTTGGACGAACCCACCATTGGTCTTCACCCCCGCGACAATGACCGTCTGATTGAAGTGCTTAAAAATCTACGCGAGCTTGGCAACACCCTGGTCATCGTTGAACACGATAAAGACGTTATTGAATCCGCCTCGCATATTGTTGAGATGGGACCCGGAAGCGGACATCTTGGCGGTGAAGTGATTTTCGAAGGTCGAATTGATGAATTTTATCAGTTTAAAGACTCTAAAACCGTCCCCTACTTAGCGAACAAAAAATTGGTGGCTATCGACAAGCCCGATCGCCCAAGTGACCCATCCAAGCTGAAGCACTTTATCGAGCTGAAAGGCTGCAAGGGACACAACCTTAAAAATATTGACGTCCGCTTTCCACTGAATCGCCTTGTGACCGTCACCGGCGTCAGTGGATCTGGAAAGTCCTCGCTAGTTAGCCAAACCCTATATCCAGCCCTTGCAAGACACTTAAAGCTGGAATTCAAACCCGGGCTTGAGTTTAACAGCATGACCGGTCACGACCAGGTCAATAACGTCTTATATATTGACCAAACACCTGTCGGCAAAACAGCTCGGTCCAATCCTGTGACCTATTTAAAAGTGTACGACCATATTCGTCAGTTATTTGCCAATACCCCCGAGGCCAAAGCCTTCGGATATACAACATCGACATTTAGTCTCAACGTTGATGGCGGCCGATGCCCGGTCTGTAAGGGGCTTGGTGTTGAAGTGATCGATATGATGTTCATGGATGATATCGAGATCCCCTGTGAAGGCTGCGGTGGTAAGCGCTTCCGCGATGAAGTTTTAGATGTGAAGTATAAAAACAGATCCATTTCACAGGTTCTTGAAATGACGGTCGAAGAAGCCATGGACTTCTTTGTGGACTATCCAAAAATCCGAAAGCCATTGACCGTGCTAAAAGAGGTGGGCTTGCAGTATCTTCGCCTGGGGCAAAAGGCGAGCTCTTTAAGCGGGGGCGAATCTCAGCGCTTGAAGGTCGCCCGTGAAATCAATTCAACCGGTCAACGAGGCACCTTGTATATCTTAGATGAACCAACGACCGGCTTACACTTTGGCGAGATCAAGCTACTTTTAGACGTATTAAACAAACTGGTTGAAGCTGGCGGCAGTGTCGTCCTGATCGAGCACAACCTTGAAGTCATCAATAACTCGGATTACATTATCGATATTGGTCCCGAAGCCGGCGACGGCGGTGGCAAACTTGTAGCGCAGGGACCGCCCGAAGACATAATAAAGGCCAAAGACAGCCATACGGGTCGCTACCTAAAACAACATCGAGTGAATCAGTGAAAGCCGTAATCGATCGGGTCTGGCCAGAAATTCGACCCTATAAAGCACAGTTCATTTTTTATATTTTCATTCTTGGCTTGGTCATGGGCGCCCTTAAAAGCGTCGGCCCCGAAATCACCCGCCTGATGCAAGTCGCCTGGGAGCAAGGCGATCGCAAGACCGCTTTTTGGCTGCCAGTCGCCCTGGGCGTCACTTGGGGTGCCGCCAATATCTTACGTTATTTTCATTTGTACTGGGTCAAATTCATCACTGAAAAAGTCATCGCCCGCTGGCGTGAACGTCTGATGCAAAAATACCTTCATTTGAACCTGGGATTCCTGCATTCTCAGGACTCGGGCTCTGGCGGCCTAATGAGCCGGATGCTGTCCGATTTAAACGTCGTCCAGCAAGGGCTTCAAAAAATGGCCGATGTCATTCGAGAGCCCTTTATCGCTATTTTAACCTTTGCCTATCTTTTGTTTATCGACTGGACCCTGGTTCTATTCATCTTGGCAACCCTTCCTGTCGTGGTCATCATTATTCGAAGCCTGACAAAAAGCTTACGTAAATATAGCCATCAAAACATGGAAACCATGGAATCCATGACCAAGACCCTGAAAGAAGGGCTGGATGGAACACGTATCGTTCAATCCTTTAATCTACAAGATGAAATGGACAGACGATTTCAACGGGAAACCAATAATTATCTAGACACCAAAAAGAAGATCATCTCGCGCGAAGAGTTGGCAGGCCCCATTTCAGAAACACTTGGTGCTGTGACTTTGACCTTGATTTTAATCTATGTGGGTCACCAGATTTTTTCGAACAAACTGACGGTCGGCGACTTTCTAGCCTTTTCCTTTGCCATTGCCCTACTGCAAGACGCCGTTAAAAAGATTCAACGTGGCCTTGTGCAACTACAGCAAACGGCCGTCGCCATCGAGCGTATGAATCATATTTTGGATTCTCACGATGTGGTCGCATCCCCCGAAAACCCAAAAGCTTTCCCAGTAAACTGGCAATCGATTAACTACGAAAACGTCGAATTTAGCTATGGCGAAAAGCCCGTCTTGAAAGACGTNTCTTTGACCATCAAGCNCGGTGAAGTGATTGCCATCGTCGGAGCCAGCGGCGGTGGTAAATCGACCTTTGTAAATCTTTTGCTTCGCTTTTTTGAGCCCACCAAGGGACAAGTTAAAATCGACGGTATCAATATCGCCGATATGAACGTCGAAGAGCTTCGTAAAAACATCGCCCTGGTTTCGCAGGACGTGTTTCTTTTCGGTGATACCATCGAGCGCAATATTCATTCTGGCGATTTCGATGCCCCAAAAGAAAAAATCTATGAAGCCGCACGACTGGCCAACGCCGAGTCATTTATTTTAAAAACCCAAGATGGCTACAACACCAAGGTGGGCGAACGCGGCAGCATGCTATCTGGCGGAGAAAAACAACGGGTCAGCATTGCCAGAGCGATCCTAAAAGATGCCCCCATTTTGATTTTAGACGAAGCCACCAGCGCCCTGGATTCGGCTAGCGAAGCTGAAGTCCAAAAAGGACTTGAGGCTTTATTAAAAGACCGTACCGCTTTTGTTATCGCACATAGATTGTCTACGATCTCAAAAGCCGACCGTATTTTGGTTTTGAAAGATGGTCAAATTTGCGAGCAGGGCTCACACCGCGAACTACTCGACATGCAAGGCGACTACTTCCGCCTTGTACAAATGCAAAATACCTAGGATTGGCGTCTTCCGTCCTCGTGTAGACTTTTGACGTCGAGCTTAGTGACAGACGTCACTTACTGATCAATCGACAAACAATCAATCGACCTATGTCTACAAATAGCACAGGACCTAGGTCGCCCTAAGGCCAGGTCGGCTTCATTTTTGTGTCAAGGTGAGACGGAAACAATAATTCTGTCGGTATTTTATGCGGTTTGCATATATTTTCGACTGTATAGGTTCAAGTTGTCGATGCTTTTGACGATAAGAAATTCGTCAATGTCTTCGACAAAGGAAAGGGATCAGCATGATCAACTGGGACGAATTTGAACACATACATGTCATTAGAAAGCTCAAACAAATTCTAGGAGCTTGGTGGAATATCGACGTGATCTTCACTGACGAGCGCGGACTTCTTCGCGGCGTTGATGTTGAAAACTCAAGCTTCCGCAACCCGGCAACAAACCTTCTACTAAGTAAAGATACCGCTCGAGAAGGTCTTGCTGAAACCATTTCTAAGTCGATCGATGATTTACGCATGACCGACAATCGCTACGCCATTAAAAAATGGGATGCGGCCGGTTTTGATATCGTCATCATGCCTATTGTTATTGATAACGACTTCATGGGCACAGTTGTGGCGCTGGGCTTTTACAAAGACCAAGAAGAAAACCGCCTGAATGAGTTCCGCGAGCGTCTAGCCGTCTTTGGCGGTAGCGGTGAGCTGATCGAACAGGCTGTTTCACGTATCAATTACATTGGCGATCAAGACCGTGAACATTTCATTGAGCTGGTTGAACTGGTGGCTCAAGAGATTGTGACTCTTCACCTTGAAATCACGTCTCGCGAAAACCGCATTAAAGAACTAAACAAAGAACTTGGTAGTCGTTACAAATACGATAATATGATCGGTAAATCGAAACCGATGCAAAGTCTGTATAGTCTGCTAGATAAAATCAAACATGCTGATTCTACGATCCTGATCCAAGGTGAAAACGGAACAGGTAAGGAATTGATCGCCAAGGCCATTCACTACAATTCCCCGCGAAAAGATAAGCCATTTGTTATTCAAAACTGTTCGGCCTTTAACGACAACCTTCTTGAGTCGGAATTATTCGGTCACGTGAAGGGTTCATTTACGGGCGCCGTCAAAGATAAAAAAGGTCTATTTGAAATTGCTGACCGCGGAACTTTCTTCCTGGATGAAATTGGGGATACCTCTCCGACTATGCAGGTAAANCTCCTTCGCGTTCTTCAAGAGGGTACATTTACACCTGTCGGTTCAGTCGAGCCAAAGCGTGTTGACGTTCGGGTGATTGCGGCAACAAACCGTAACCTGAAGCAAATGGTCGAACAGGGCACTTTTCGGGAAGATTTGTACTACCGTTTAAACGTGATCAACGTGGGCGTACCACCACTTCGTGACCGTAAAGAAGATATCCCACTTTTGTCTGAGTTCTTCTTGAACCGCAACACCGATGGCGGTGAGAAAAAGGTTCTAACGAAGCGGGCCCTTGAAAAGCTTTATGATTACGCTTGGCCAGGTAACGTTCGTGAGCTTCAAAACGAAATGGAGCGCGTGCTTGTTCTTTCTTCAAGCGAGTCAAAGATCACGGCTGAAATGATGTCACCAAAGATCCTAGAAGCCAGTGAAAAAGGAAAAGTCCAAGGAGCTCGTGTTCACGGGAAACTAAAAGACGCCTTGGAAGAGCTCGAGCGCGAAATGATCAAAGAAGGTCTTCGCCGAACAGGCTGGAACAAATCCAAGCTCGCAAAAGAACTTGGTATCAGCCGCGCCGGACTGATTATGAAGNTCGAAAAATATGGCCTTGATAAACGCCGAATGGTTAAAAGCAACTAAGTTTGCTGATTGAATCAACGAAACCACAAAAGCCTGGGCACTCCCCGGGCTTTTTTTATGACCCCTCGCTTCCCCGTTTTTCGTAGAAAATTCACCCTCCGTCTAAAGCCTGTCAGTTAACAATCAGTCAGAATCTGTCCGGCAAGTGCCCGAAATCCTTGGAATTTAATACATCCAGTTAATAGGCAGACCCAGAAATCCAGTCATTCCAAGCCTTTGCTAAGTTTTATAGTTTTGAATAATTACAAATTTAAGTCCGAACGGTCCGAATCATTCACCGATTCAAACACGGCACGGGTCTTGCCTATAGACCAAAGTAGAGTTGGAGGACTCTACAAACTAAGGGGTATACATATGTCGAACGTGATCGATATGTCGCACATCTTTGCGACATCAAAAACGAAGAATTCATTGATTCAACGAGTAGAAGCTCTTGTGCGACGACACCACGACGGGGACGTGAAGTATCGCGAGTTCAGCCTTCCTTTATCAACCGATGACCAAATTCAGATTGGTCTATATGAAAAGAATCCGGTGGTTCATCTTGCCGAATCCTTTTACGGATTTCCTGTTCAGGGGCCAGGACGCATCCTTGGGGCTTTTGAAGTTCGCTTCTTTGGATCTGAACCTGAAGCCGAACAGATCGACAGGTTGTCTGACGCCATCAAATGGATCGTCGAAGACCTTCGCCGCGAAATTCCGGTCGGGATCAACGAAGCAGCCAGACGCACAGCCTATAACTTTCCAGTTTTGGTTTGCACTCCGGATGCCAGTGAAAACTTTAAAATCGCCAAGGAGATCTACGACGAATCGGGACGCTATGCTTTTTTCCCTTTTAAGGACATCGAGCCCACTGTTTTAAGCGTGGACGATTTCAAATCACTTGGAAACTGCACGATCTATATCGAAAATATTCAGGAACTTTGTTCCGAATCGGTGGAGCGCTTAACAACCTACCTTAGTAGTGATCGCGCTAAAGATGATCCACAAATTATTGCAACGACCACTGTTGGGTCAGCAGAAATAAAAACTCTGTTACCGAAACAGTTCCTGGTACACTTAACAGAGTTACAAATTCCAACGACCCAGGCCCTACAGGCCTTTCGTTCAACGGGTCTAGCGGAAACCATACTGAACTCGAGCTACCAGACCTCTATGTAGACTTTAAAAGTAATATCTGAGAGGCTGTTGGCTTATGGAGATAGCCCACGTGAAAGACAGCCTCGAAGAATTACTATCGGAAAAAGAAGCCTCTTTCCTGGCCCAACAGCTAGGTCGTGAAGACTTCGTTGTCCTTCCCCTGGCCGGAGACGCCAGCCCTCGCCGCTACTACCGTGTTACCTGTGGGGACGAATCCTTTGTACTGATGCAATGGGAAGCTTTCGAAATTGAAACGCCCTTTCTTGTCGTCCAACGAATTTTTGCCGAACACGGGGTCAGCGTTCCAAAAGTTCATGCCGTGGCCCCAAGCTTAGGCCTGATGCTTTTAGAAGACCTGGGCGATCTCACACTTGAACGCCGCTTTTGGGAAAGCCAAGACCAGAAACTGGTCCTCCCCTATTATAAACAAGCCATCGATCAGCTTATTGCTATTCACGGCATCGAAGTTCCTGACGAAAAAACCCACCCACCTTTTAACTTGGCCTTCGATACAGAAAAACTGGAGTGGGAATTGAATTATGCTCGGAAGTATTTCTTTGAAGACTTCTGTGGTGTGGTGCTAACCGAATCCGAATCAAAGTCTTTAGCCCATGAGTTTCATCTGATCTGTGAAACTTTGGCTCATGAAAAACGTGTGGTCTGTCATCGCGATTACCACTCACGCAATATCATGATGAAGAAGAACCACTTAAACGTGATCGACTTCCAGGATGCACGGTTGGGGCCAGCCCAGTATGATCTTGTTAGTTTAGTCTACGATTCTTATGTCGAGCTGACCGATGAATCGGTCAACCTTATGCTGAACTATTACCGTAAGGAAGCGCTTGAAAAGCACGGCCGCCAATTTGACGACGAGCACTTCGAATACATTTTCGATATTCAAACCATTCAACGCTGTTTCAAAGCCTGTGGTAGCTTTGCCAGCTTCTGGGTGACCCGCAAAGACAAGCGTTACCTACAGTATCTACCTCGAACCATCGACCGAGTCGGCCTGACGCTTAAAAAGACCATGCCTAAATCCCTTTTACGGGAGCTCATTCTTGACGTTCAGCCGCTTTTGTCTGAATTAATAGAGTCATGAAAGCACTGATACTTGCCGCGGGGCTAGGCACTCGCCTGAAGCCCTACACGGATACCTGTCCGAAGCCTTTAATTCCACTATTGAATATTCCTATGATTGGCTACCCATTGCATCTACTGGAGCAAGTCGGGGTAACCGATATCACCGTCAACCTGCACCATTTACCTGAGGTGATGAAATCCGAGCTACCGAAGCTATTAAAGCCGGACATGGGACTGACCTGGAGCGACGAAACCGATCAGATTCTTGATAGTGGCGGCGCTCTGTCTAAGGTCAAAGACCAGTTTGATGATCACTTCTGGGTGGCCAATGCGGACTCCTTTGTGGTCGGTCCTCAACGACCACTAGAAGCTATTTACAAAGCCCACAAAGCCCAGGATAGGCTGGTCACACTGATTGGTTTACCGATGTTCGGCGCCGGCCAAGGTCGATCAGCTCTTTGGGTCGGACCGGAAAAAGGCTTAGCCGCCGTGGGAACGGATTTAGATATCCCAGGCACCACCCCCTTGCAGTACCCGGGTTTGATGGTACTTTCCCCTCGCATATTTGATTTTGTTCCTGATGGGCCATCGCGGCTATTTCAAGACATCTTGATTCCTGCCATTGAGTCCGGCGAAAAAGTCTTCGTTGAAAGCCTTAGCAGTTTCAGTTGGATGGAATCCGGAAACCCCGACGACTATTTTAAGGCAACCGGATGGGGGATGAACCAATTGATCGTCGGTGGAGCTTTTCACCCGCAGTTGGTCGCTCTATTGAACCGATTTGCTCCGATGTCACGCTTTGGAAAACTGGGGGACCTTATTCCTGGAACTCCTTCGCCCAACACATTTTGCCTGATTGATCAATTCAAGGAATTGGACCTACAGGCAAACATCAGTCAGTACTTGGTTTTAGGATCCGGCGCTCGTATCAGCCTGAAACAAGATGTGGAACGTTTGGTTCTAGGATCCGAGACAATTTGGACCGATCGACCTGAAGTGAGCCAGCAAAACCTGCTTGTGCTTTAAGATGGTTTCATCTTTTTTAGAATCTGATTAATTTTATAAATCTTCTGTTCGCTTCCTATAGAGGATCTGAGGTCTGAACCGATAGGTCCTTTATGAACCATTCACGTAAGTGGGTTCTGGTCGCTGAAGATGACCAGGACGTCCGAGAACTGATAAAATCCGATCTAGAGATTGCTTTCGATTCGACCGTCAAGGTTATCGAAGCCCGAGACGGAATCGAAGCCTCATCGAAGTTGGGCTATCAAGCTTTTGATTGTATTTTAACCGATCTTCAAATGCCCCGTCGAAACGGGACTCAGTTTATCGAATGGGTCAAAAAACATCCGATCAACCAGAACACCCCGATCATTGTCGTCACAGGCTTTCCCGACCCCGAGCTGGAAGCCAGATACTACGGAATGAAGATCTTGGAAAAACCCTACCAACGAGAAGACCTTTTTCAGGCTGTGAAAACTCAATTCAAATTGGGTAAGCTGAACGAACGCCTTGGGGCCGAGGTGCTAAATAACTTGATCGCCAGCTGTCAGTCCTTTCTTGTGAAAATTCTAAAAGACAATGTCGGGATGGAAAAGCCCTACGTCAAACAGTCCGGGGAAGAGCTTCCCGGAGACCTAATCAGTTGTTTAAAAATTAAAACTCAGACCGGAAGCTGCCGCATTGGTATTGGTGTTGATGACACCGTCATCGATGCCCTGTCAAAAGCCGCTGGCGCCTCCGATGAGAACTCGCGCTCGAAGGTTTTGGATTCAGCCCTGAACCTGATCTTCCAGCAAACCTGCAAAGTCTTTGCAGACACCTCGGGTTATCAGCCGTTACTGGAGGATCGGATGGTGTTTACCGACAAGACGACCTTCGCTTATAACGAAATCAAATCAGCCAGCGGGATCATTATCCCCATCAAAACGGACTTCGGCCGCGTCTACGCCCAAGCCATCAACGAACGCTCAAAACGCCGCGTCGCCGCCTAAACCCGGCCTGCCCACACAAAAAACCGTCGCATAAGTGACGCGTCACTTAGACGAGACCAACCGCGTCGCCAAACCCAATTTTTGGTGAATTAGTGATACGTCACTTTTCCGAGACCGCCTGCATCATGGGCGGCTATTTTTTTGTGCTTTTTTGTTCGATGAAGATGCCCTGTTGCACCTTCTTCTGATAGCGGCGATGAAGCATATCGAAAATGTTATCCATCTTCACACCAATACGCTCGCCGTTTCCAACGACGACCGATTTACCCGCCACTTCCACGGCGCCTTTTTTTCCATTGCGCTTCTTCATCAGCGAGGCCAATAGGTCGTTCGCATCCCCCTCGCCGTCTTTCAAACCGCTGCCATTGCTTCCACCCTGGCTGTACCCACCAGCGCCTGCAGAAGCCAACTGACGCTTTGATACCGAGGCCTCAGATTCGACCTGCTTCTGAGCTTTTTGTAGTTCCGCCGCACTGGCATTTAATTTTTTAAGAGCACTACTCATGCTTCCCGACGAGCCCGTCGAAACCCCGGCCTCACTCATGGTCGATGCAAGCTGAGTGGCGTCTTCTAAGTTGATATCCTTCGTCGACACCGTCGTCCCATCTGGGCCAGTCACAGTTCCCGATTCCGGGTCGATCGAAAAACCAGCTCCCGCCAGTGTCGAAATCACAGAATCAAGGTTGGTATCCAAACCCGATTCATCCAAAACCACACCTGTGCCATTATCGTTGGTCGTCGAACCCGACAACCCCAGGTCGGCCAGCTGATCCGGCGTATATCCTTGAAAGTTCGTATCAAAAGTTGGAATAGATCCATCACCAATGGAGGCGGCCGTACTTCCCGCTTGGCTCCCCGAGGACGACAATAACGAGCCAGCAACAGCCAAGGCCCCTGCCGCGTAACAGGCCCAAGCGTCCGTTCCGTAACTAGAAACACACATCGTCGTCATCAAAGCGGCCATCCCGATATTCACAACAGCACCGGCAATGGCCTGCTTCTTTTGGCTTTTCGCCGCGTTGTAGGCCGAGTTATTACTGGAGGAAGCCGAGTTGGCCGAACTTCGAGCCACATCATTCGCGTCCTCGACAATTTGATCGTAATCCGCCTGATCGGCAAATACCGTTGGCACTGTGGTGAACATCAAGCTGGTCGCTGCTAGTAGACTGATCGAGATTTTACGAAACATAGGTTTCCTCCAGTCTTATTATCGGAAAAACACCGTCCCACTTTAGGACGTAAGACCATATTCTCATTTTGAGACAGCAGAGCTCCGAAGGCCGTCCATTACCAGCCGTCGAAGTTACTTGGAGGATTCAAAATAGGACCGCTCGCGCCCCCAGGTCCGCCCAGGTTGTGCCCGTTGGACAATAACCAATCCTTGGCCACCATTTTCACCGAGTACCCAGAGCGTCCCCCTTGCACCAGACAGCCTCCAGGGACCGGCGGCAGATCCGGGCGCTCGGTTGAGTTCACTCGAGCTCCACACTCACCAAAAAACCCATCTGGAAAACTAAAATCCGTAGGGCCACTGGGGGCCCAATCAACCAAAAGGTGATCCACATCCCGAAGGACATAGTAGATATCAGGGTAGACCGAGCCGTTGGCCACCCCGGTGACAAGGTTTCGTTGATTCTGCGGACTTCCTGCCAAAGACCCCAAATCACCGCGCACCAAAACCCCGGGATCGATTCCTAGTGCCGCCTGGTTTTGTCGAAGCCGCGGTAGATAGACTTCATTAAAATTGGGTTCGATGGAATAGTAGGACGCATCAAACACATCTGGCGCAATCGCCGCCTGCTCGAAGGCCCGAGCCGCTACGGCCGGATTACTGTTGGCATAGTCGTAAGCTAAAATGTCACCCGAGTAACCAGGCTCCATCGGGAAGGTCAGATGTCGATAATGATTTAAGCTAATCAAGGGTGGCCCGCCAGCCGTCGTTGGGAAAACACCCACGATCGCCGACAAGGCCTTCGATGATCGCAGGCCGAGTGTGTCCCCTGGAAAGCGCCCATAATTCGGAAGGTTTCTAGGGTCAGTGGTCACCGCGTTCGAGTTTCTTGGCGGCAGCAGCGGATCGATGGGGTTACCAGAAGACTGGCTGTCCCCACGCGTCCAATTCTGCGCATACCAAGGCCCCATACGACCACCAAATGGTTTTGCAAAACCTCGAGCCGTTAGCTGAACAGCACCACCAAAGGGCGCAAACACTTGGCGAGATTCTGTGGTCGCTTTGACGCCAACATAGGCCATCATCCAAGGGTTTTTCTCAACACCCACCGAGTAGTTTTGCAGCTGCTCAAAAGGATCTCCAAACCCCGAGTTGGTGACCAACTCGTAGAGATTATTAAAGTCCGGATAGGCTTGAATAATACTCATTGCCGCAGGACGCTGAGGCATAGACTCTGCCATGGGTGCACGAATGGGACGGGAGGACGCCGAGCACTGTGTGGTATCCGCTGTCGGATCTAGGTAAGAGGCCTGAGGAAAAACATCAATCGGTCGCACCCAGGCCTGAGCCCCCACATCTCGAAGGCTATTTAAAATTTCAAAGCTAACAATGTTTTCACAATCTGAAGGCTGACTGGCTGTCGAATTGCTTCCGCAGTTACCGTAGGTCAGATTTTTGGTAAATGTTTTCCCCGCCCCAAGACCAACCCTTGATCCATCCAGCTCATGAAAATTATTTGTTCCAAGACCATTCGCCAGACCGATTATAACCTGCTTTCGGTTTAGCTGATCCAAACGAAAAGCTGCCAGCGAGCGCGCAAGATAGGTCCAATTATGCGCTCCATGCGTGTTACAGTTCGCGGTAAATGAAGCCGCCAACTGCGCGCCAACCTGGCGCAACACCACGTTCACACCAAAGAAAGTTGCACCGAGGTTGCTGAGATCCGGAAGCGAGGGCGTGACCACGTTGGTTTGCTTACAAAGGTTGTCTTCATCACTGCGCCAAACAGGGCGATAGGTCACACAAACAACAGCGTTATTCGACGCCGCAAATTCAGTGTCAGCCAAAGGCCCCGAGCCAGCGCGTGACCGCGCCGGATGAGCTGGACTTTCCAAACCCATTGAGCCCAGCACGCGAATACGAAAAGACAACAACTTCCACGACTGCCGAATGGCGTAATTTTGATGGGCCATCACATTTAAAACTTCAGCCTGGCGTTGAGCCATATAGTAGGCCGCCAGATCCACCGAGTTTTGCAAATTGATTTTATCATGAACAACCAAGGCGACGTTGATCGACATGGCAAAGAACACAAACAGAACTTGAAAAATCAAAGCGACAAAGATGGCAATTTGGCCACTTTGATCGTACCAAAGTCGAAACAGGCGATGCGCATCTTGAGAAGATTTTCTAAGTAGCCGTGGCATATCCATCAGCTTATCAGGGTCTAGGCCCAGAACAAACTGCTTAGCGCGTTTTCATCCCTGAAATCCGCAAGCAGCGCTTCGAACAGGCTGATTTCGTTTAAGGCTTAGACCACAGTCTAACATCTAGTCGCTCTAGTTCCTCCCCCCAGCTTTAGGTACACTATTCACCACCAACAGCAATGGTGACGTGGACCACCACCAGACGAAGAGGACCTATGCGCTTGATACTGATTTTTTCTATGATGATCTGTGTGTCCCCAGTGGTGTTCGGACAAACTATGTTCGAAGGCTATTCAAAAATATTCGCCGGTGAAAACCACATCGGCTACGTCATTCAGCGCTACAGCTATGACAAAGCTAAAAAACAATTTAAGTCGATTTACTTTATTCGGACCAACCCGAAGGTCGCCGATAACACCGAAAGTTTAGTTGCCGTAGCTGATGCCTCGTTCAAACCCATCAGCTATCAGTACACATCCAAGACAGGCGCAACGATCAAAACGATCGACGTCACCTTTGGCAAAGGCCAACTGGAAGCCACAGTCAGTGACGGCAAGAAATCCCAAAAAGTGACCCGGGCCTTTAGTCCAGGAGAAACCTTTTTAAGCACCTTTCTTGGCTATGTGATTTTACAAAAAGGCATCAAGGTCGGAAAGCGGTACTCGTATAAGGCGATCGCTGAAGAAGATCTTTCTGTGGCCTCGGGCAGCATTTTTTTAAAGCAAGAAACCACCTACAACGGCCAGAAGGCCTTACGTGTTTTGAATAACTTTAAGGGTTCTCAATTCATCAGCTTTATGACACCGAAGGCCGAGGTCTTAGGAACACATTCACCGGCACAAAACATTCGAACAGAGCTTGTCAAAGATCCAAGCCAAGCCACCAGCAATATGCCCATGGAAGTTAATGCCATCACAACCTTGTTTGGCGAGGTTCCTATCGGAAAAACCAATCCCCTGTATCCAAAGTTAAGTGTCACCACATCGAAAGAAACAAATTCTAAGGACAAGGCGTCGCAAGGTAAGGCACAATAATACCCTTCGGAAAGCGTTGAGCTTACCGCGGTGGAATGTTGTAATAACTGGATGAGGTACCTACGACATGCTTAAACATCTTGGACAATTATTTTTCATCGGAATCTCGGGAAAAGCTCTGACCGAAGACGAGAAGAAATTTATCGTCGAAAACGATATCGGCGGCATCTGTTTGTTTTCAAGAAACCTTGAAGACCCAAAACAAATTTTTGATCTTTGCCAAGAGATTCAAAGTCTAAAATCGCGTCAAGCCAGTCGTATGCCTTTGTTTATCGGAATCGACATGGAAGGTGGACGCGTTCACCGCCTTCAGCCCCCGTTCACGCAGTGGCCTGCCATCAAAATTTTAGGTGACCTGGATTCCTCATCCGCCGCCTTTAAGTTTGGTCTGTTTATGGGTGATGAACTTCGTAGCGTCGGGATCAATTTGAACTTTGCACCTTGCGTGGACGTTCTTACTAATCCAAAAAATGAAATCATTGGGGATCGATCGGTTAGCACAGACCCTGAAATGGTCGGGAAAATCGCATCCGGTCTGGCTCGAGGCTATATAAAATCAGGAATCCTTTGCTGCGCAAAACATTACCCAGGCCACGGTAACACGCTTCTAGACAGCCACCTGGATCTTCCGGTTGAAGATGTCGCTCGCGATCGCATGGAAGAGGTTGAACTTCCGCCGTTTAAAAAAGCGATTCGTTCACGTTTAGACTTTATGATGACAGCCCATATTAAGTACTCCAATGTCGACCCGGACTGGCCGGCAACACTTTCTAAAATTTGGCTGAAAGATATTCTGCGGGATGAGCTTCGCTACCGCGGACTGATTATTTCTGATGATCTTGATATGAAAGCTTTGGCCGACAATTATGACAAAGCCGACATTCCTGTTCGAGCCCTGCAAGCTGGTTGTGATGTCCTTCTTTATTGCAACGAACCTGATTCGCCGCCAGTGGCCATTGAAGCGGTCACTCGTGCGATTGATTCAAAAGAACTGGATAGTGCTGAAATCCAAGCCAGTATCGATCGTGTGTTGGCGGTGAAAAAGAAAAAGCTTATGAATCAGGAGCCGGTTTCACTAAAAGAGGCAACCACCATCATCGGCCACCCCGATCACATGCGACTGGCCTCAAGCCTGCGTGATGGCGAGCTGCCAGAAGACATCCTCGCAAAATAAGCCCCCCAAAAAAACGCGGCCAAGCACACTCTTAGCCCCACCACCGCTGAACCCTGTCGTCTTAGTGACGCGTCACTAAGACGAGACCGAGTGCGTTAGTGAGTCAGCAAAGTCGCTGGGGGCGCGGGTTTCGTCACTTGTAGGGTAAAATTTACAATCTTTCCGTGAGCTCCTGCACCAATCTTGATCCCTCATTGGGCAGTGATACTCAGAAGTGTTTAAGGCTTCTGGGGGGATTCATGAGCTTTTATAATCCAGACAATATCTATCGTACTTACAAAAGTGTCGCCATGTCAGGGCTACTCCATATCGGAGCCGTCACTGGAATCACACTGGCTCATTTCGCTCCTCCCCTACAAGAGGGCATGAGCTCATCAGAAACCATCACCATTACAGAAGTCTCGCGCGGTCAGCAGACAGAGACCAGCCAGGTCGCCGTCGTTGAAAAAGCCGGAACCGACCCCGGCAAAGCCTCACCGGCGGTTCAAGACTTCGATAAGGACGCCGTCGTCGTTCAAAAGCCAAAGAAACCGAAAAAGAAGGCCGCTAAAAAAGTCGCCGCAAAAAAGAAGTCTCCACCAAAAACACTTCCGGAAAAGGCCGTCGTCCCCGTGGTCGCCGACTCAGAGCCTGAAGCCGTTCCGGTACAAGCAATCAAAGACGCCGAGAACAACGCCCTTGAGGAAGTTGATCGCTTAATGGCTCAGCAAAAGCCAGAGCCGGCCCCTGCGATAAAGTCCGATGACGGCGTCGCTGATGAAATCGAAGAAATAGAGCGCTTTCAGCAAGAAACAGAAAAGCCAAAGGACAAATTCATCGCTGAAAAGAATGTCGATGAAAAGGCCAAGTCCAAGGCCGAACAAAACCTATATCAAACCCAGCGCCAAGCCGATCCACGCCAGCAAGTGGCTTCAAGTCAGCTGCCTCCAGGCGTCCCACAGGGCACACGTGATTGGCAGGATTTAAAACAGCGCCCAGGCAACCCCTTACCCAGATACCCACACCAAGCCCGTATGCAACGCTGGGAAGGGCGCACAACACTGCTATATTGGGTGACCTCTCAGGGCCAGGTAAAGAATTTGAAGCTGCTAAGATCCAGCGGATACCGCGTCCTTGATAAGGAAGCGATTCAGACCATTAGTTTGTACAGATACGTCCCGGGACAAGCCGGATGGGTCAGTCACAATGTCAGGTATTCATTGCGTGGACAGGCGACGGAAGCCCCGTCGCGCCTAAGAACGCGAACTAGCCAAAGCCTAAAGCGCCGTGGCCAGTCTCCGCTTCGAAGTTTCTAAACTATTTATCGCCGAAAAGTTCTGCGTCAGACTTTGTCGAACCGTTTGTACGAAGCTTCGCTTTACGCTTCTTACCTTGGTTAGATTTCTTACGCTCGCGAATAATGTTTGTTTGCATTGTCGGTGATGCCATTTGGACCTCTCAGGTTTCATCAAAGATAGGTGCTTATCAAAATGGCAGCACCATGTCAATGCCGTGTAGATCGCTGTTTTTAGCTCCATCCTGTTTTCTGAAGTAATATTGAAGCCTTAGGCGTGGTCCACGAAAAGCGGCCCCGACAGTATAAAATTCCCGGTCCTGACTATTTTGCCATTCATAGCCACCTCGAAACACAAAATACCGCCGAAACACTCGCTCAAGCCCCACCGAGTAGTCGGTTTCCTCGTCTTGCTCCTCTTGCCAATCCAAGGGCTGAATCCGTAAACCATCGATATTTAATGTGGCAATCCCCTCGAGATTCCAAGTCACCCCTGCTGATAGCCGCCGAGGACGATGCAAAAACGGCTCGGCTTCATCTTCATCTCGTTGGATCAGGTCTTGATAAACAAGGGCAAAGGATAGGTTCGGACTGACCAACCAATGACCACCGACACCACCGCCCAAGTACTGATCCGTCACCCCGATACTTGGATTTTGTGTCAGTCGATAAACGTTAAAGCCAAGGCTAAACGAAGAGGTGATTCTTTTTGCAAAGTTGGCGTCGACATATTCCTCTTCGACCGGCGAACCGAAGCTTTCCCCATCAAAGCGCGTGTAACGAGACTTCAAATAGCTCATCGCACCTGAAAACAATAAACGTGACTTGTTTTCGATAAAACCCAAGCCCATGACCGTCGAATGCGAACGCTTCGCATAGTAGCCATCCTGGTAATAAAAAGACGCCACAGAAGAGGGCGCATACACTAACAGCGCCGGGTTCAAAAAATAATTCGATGCCGTTCCATAGTTCGCACGACCCGCCCCTCCGAGCGCCTGCGCCGGAGCTGCACGAAAGTATTGAGCCCAGGAGAAAACTGGTGCAAAAAGGATAAACAACAATACACTACGGAATATGAATTTTAGCTGAAGCGAGTCTGTGTTGAATTTCAAATTGATTCTCCCCGCATTGATCCTGACTACCCTATTTTTACCCTACCAAGGTCAAGCCGCCAAAACAAACCAGCCAACCACTGTTGAAAAACAAGTTCGTGCCGGTGACACCATCTTTTCAATCCTGCGTCGACTTGGATTCCAACAAAGCCACCTGTCACAAATCATTGAAAATGAATCCCTGTATAAGCGAATCACCCTGATCCCTCGACAGGTTTATTTTCTAAAAGAATCCAACGGCAAAACCGAAGTTTTGTTTTTAAGCGATCTCACTGATCGCACCGTCACCTTTTTCAAAAAAGGTGATCAAGCTGGCGTGGCTTCTGAAAAAGAAGACTTCGAAACAGAAGTGGGACGAGTGACCGGCTGGGTTCGCGGCTCCTTAGTGGCCAGTATTCAAAACATCGTGCCCAGCAAAAAGTTGGCCTACCGTTTTTTGGACGCCTACGTCTTTGACTACAAAGTTCAAAAACAACTTCAGCGCAACGCCCGGTTTCATATGGTCTTTGAAAAGAAGTTCTTAGACGGCAAACTTGTTAAATACGGTGAGGTGCTTGAAACCGGCCTAGAAATCAAAGGTGACTACGTCGTTCGCAAGTTTCTTCCCTTTGCCGATGGCGGCAGCTTCGTCGATGAACAAAAGCCCTTTTTGGATCGCCCCTTTTTCGCCCCAGTCAACTATGTGCGCGTATCCAGCTTATACCAACCCTATCGCTTCCACCCGGTGAAAAGACGCCGCATGGCTCACTTGGGGATGGACTTTGAACTCGAGCAAGGGAAACCGATTTTTTCTGTGGGCCATGGCACCATCGTTAAGTTTGGCAGAAACCGAGCCGCTGGACGCTACGTGGTGGTCAAGCATCCGAACGGATTGACCAGCTATTACAACCATATGAGCTCGGTTCAAGACTTCGAAATCAACCAAACGGTGTCTGCTGGAGCCCTGCTTGGAACCATCGGCTGCACGGGCTATTGCACAAAACCCCACTTGCATTTTGCGATTAAAAAACATGGCAAGTTTGTCGATCCGATTACCTATATTCGACCCTACGCCTTCACCCAAAGGCATAACGTCGAACAGCTTTTATCCAAAGCCGCTTCGGACTCGAAGTCACAAACAGCCATCAAGTAAGTTTAAGTCAGACCTATGGAACCTAAAATCTTGTTCAGCGCCTGCCTGCTTGGCCAAAAAGTTCGCTACGACGGTGACGATGTTTTGACCGATCACCCGGCCATAAAAGAGTGGACCCAAAAGGGGCTGCTTATATCGATTTGCCCTGAAGTCGCTGGCGGACTTCCCGTTCCCAGGCCTCCTGCTGAAATTCAACAG
>NYZX01000116.1 GCA_002686065.1 Pseudobdellovibrionaceae bacterium
GGCGTATTCACCCGGTGAGTTTTTGGCTGAAACTGCAATGCCTTAAAGAAATTATCCCAATCCGAAAAACGAAAGACATTAAACTGGCTTGAAGAGTAACGCGCTTTTAAGTAAACATCCTTGAACCCTGGAAGAGAAACGACTCCTCCAAATAAAAATAGTGAAACAAAAAAGACGGCAACGCCTTCTTTCACATTCATTCGACGCTCGAAAAGAACCAACGAAAAACATAAAAACAGGTTTAAAAAACCAAGGACGAGAAAGCTCGTTTCCACCCCGAAGCCGGGAACAAAAAAGATGGGTACAAATACTCCTCCAAAAAGGTTGCCGAAGTAATTAAACCCCATTAATCGGCCAGAGTAAGATAGTGCGGACTGCTCGAGTGACTTAAAAACCAAAGGCAGTTCAAATCCAGTCAAAGTGCCTACGACGAGCGANCAAAGAAATCCAAAGCCAAGATAGACTTTGGCAGCAAAAGGAAATCGCATCGACTCGGCAAGGTCGGTGCCATAATGGTTCGCCANGATCAATTCAACGAACCCCAGTGCTACAGACAAGACAACAGCGACACAAACAAGTCCGAGCTCGACGCGAATCAATCTTCCTAAGTCATCAGACTTCGGAAGCCGGTCCACCAGCAAGCTGCCAAATGCTAAACCTAGCATGTATGCACACAAGACCACACCAAAACCCAGAACNGGCTGACTTGTGATTAGACCAATGGNACTAGATAGCAGTAGCTCATATCCCATACTCAGGAAGCCCAGNAAAAACAAAACAAGATACCACTTTGAANAATGAAGCTTCATAGTCGCGACCGTCTTTTTGTTTGAGCCAGCAGAAAACCAAACCCGACTAAGTTTGCTAGTGCAATCACACCACCTATCACAAACAAGTCTAAATGAGGGACTAANACCATAGGGANAACAAGCGCAGCACAAGCTCCGGCNATATAATCAACGCTTAGTAAACCAAGGCTGTTCTCAGCTCTACCTAGCTTTAAAAGTAAAGGAAGCTCGACCCCTGACAGTAAGCCAATAACAACCACAACAAGATAGCCCAGCACGGATAGTGCCACCGAACCAAATCCCAGGACAGGAACAAGCTCGATCAGCAGGGGCGCGGATAAAGCACCAAATAGGATAAGTCCGACCTCAACACCGATAAGCCACCGCACAAGTTTTTTTTCACTTACCGCATCAGCCAGCAGACTTCCAAAGCCCAAAGCACAGGTATATAACCCAATTGTCGTACAATAACGAAGAATCGTCCCACCCAGTAAGGCCGTCAAAAGCTGCGCAATGACCAGCTCATAAGCTAAGCTGGCAAAGGCAAAAAGAAAGGTCACCAGGGCCAGGTGATTTTGTTCATTGGTTGAAAAACGTNAAAAGGCCATCAGCATTAGACTAATGGCCTCTTAGATGGTCATCAAGATCGAATCTGGTTACCACTACACCTCTTGGGGTTAGTGAATGTTCTCGCCGTGCCGGAGATTCCCACCTCGGTTATCCCAGAGCCCATCAGAGACCACACCNGTGTTTCCGCCACTAGACCCGCTGCCGGCCCCCGACCCCGAGNTGCCACCAGAGTTGGCAAGAAGTTGATCCAAGTCAGATTGAGTTAAAAAATTATTCTGTTGCTGTTGCTGCCGATCAAGCGCGTCAGCAACATCACTGTAGCCCTGATAGAGCTCCTCATACTCGTCTCCGATATCAAACTGAATACCCGTATCAAANACGTTGTCGTTACCGTAGTTATTCGCCACATCGGATCCCGAAGTACACTGAAGGCACTGATATGAAACGAAGCCTTGCTCCTTAGAGGGCTTATATGACGTGGCCTTGTAGCGACTAAAACCCGAAGGGCACGAACAGCTTTGTGTTGAAGTGTATGGGTTACCCGTACCGCAAGTGGTATAGACNCCACTACCATTGTTGATAACCGTNTACATTCCACCAAAATAACAGCCACCGACAAGTTGCTGAATCTGACACTCGCCAGTCCCGGAAACTCCACCGTTCGGATCCCACGTTCCACCAAACTCCTCACAAACGCTTCGCTCACCTTCTGATCCACATTTGGCGACATTATTAGAAGAGTTTGTAAACAGCTTAACAGGTGTCAACTGAGGCTTTAAGTACTCGCCTCCACCAGCGCCACTTGTTCTTTGCATAATGACTTCTAGATAGGCGTTATGCTGAGTGTAATTTACAAGCGTTCCACTTGAATCAAAGCTCTGGATCGCCGTTTCTGTCGGTGATGCTAANGCCCCAAGATCAGCATCGCGAGCGACCGGTCGAAGGGCGGCCGCGGCCAACTTCAGACTGCGTGTTCCTGGTATAGTATCTCCAACGTTAACATCAGAACCATCTACGATCAGTTTACCAAGATCAACTTTGTAGTTTAATAGATCCTGCTTTTCGCTTGCAGAAGAAGCAGCAGTAACTCCAGTCGGAGGATCGTAGCTCGGCGGCGATGCTAAATTTAAAACCTCTTCACACTGGTTCGACTGTACAATCCGACTATTCAAAGATTGCTGAAAGTTGATTGATGTATTTTTATCATCCGTCTTTTTCTGCACTCGGACGGTGTTAACCATCATCGTCGACATCGCTAAAGACATGACGGTGGTGATGCCCGCAGCGATAAGCACTTCGGCTAAGGTCATACCTTTGTCATTGTTTACGAACTTCATGGTCTCCCCCAAAAGTTACTGTCAGCCTACTGACATTTTATCGATTCTATTGACAGCCGCGCAAGTCGTGGCAGTAATTTCTCGATGAATAGCCTCATTCCGAGACACCGACGATTTTACACCGTCAAACATCTAGACAAATCGACAGCCCGAACAAACACACTTTGGTTGCTTTTGGACTTATCGGTAGGACCTAGCTTTTTATATAATTGTAAAACGCAATCAAACCCAACACAGCGGCTGCTATGAACCCCACCACAGAAAAGGCGGGCTGACCAAAAAGATAAAGCCCATTCGGGTGAGCTAATGACAACGCGGCACTGACCAGTAAGCCGACGATAACAAGCCCCAAAAACAACAAGTGCCCAGCCATCTGCACTGTTCTACGAAGCTCTGACATTTCGACAATTTCATGACGCCGTACATAGTTGGGACTATTCACCCGACGAAGAAGCTTCCGGATATCCCTTGGAAGACTGGTGGCCAAAGCGTTCAAGTCTCGCCCAAAGTGGGTCAGTTCTTTCGTCAATCGCTTCGAATTGAACTTTGTTTGCAAAAGCTCGTCAGCAAACTCGATCGCTTCAGACAGAAAATCGAAATCCTTCTTAATTAAGCGGCCAATGGCATCAATATTAATGATCGATCGAAAAAATAAAATCAGCTCTGACGGAAGCACTAGTTTGTGCTCACCAGCAATCCGGGCCGAATCCAACAGTAACTTACCCGCGTTTACATGATTCAAAGTCAGCCCATAGAATGGCGAAATCAAATCCCTCAGGCCACGCGCTAACTCATCCACATCAACGTCCTCAGAAAAGGGTGCTAAGTCGACATATTCGTAAGCTAGGCTTTCATAGTCTTCGGTCGCTAAGCTAATCAGCATACTAGCAATCGAATTTTTAGTTTTCTCGTTCAATCGTCCAATCACACCGAAGTCGATCAAGCCGATTCGCTGATCTTCAAAAACAAACACATTGCCAGGATGCAAATCGCCATGGAAAAAGCCGTCTTTAAACACCATTTGAAAATAAGTTTTCAAAATAAGCTGGGTCATTTCTTGTGAATGACCTTCAACCAACTTCATCGCACGAGGGTGAGACAATGGAGCCCCCTCCAGTTCTTGCATCACAAGAACCTTTTCTCCACTGAGGTCCAAGTAAACCTCCGGGAAAACGAGCTCCTCCATGTCTTTGAAATTATCGGCCATCCTTCGAATGTTGTTTGCCTCAACGACGAAGTTCGTCTCGAGCTCTAAATTTCTAAAAAACTCATCAATAATCAAACGTAAGTTGTAGCTTTGAAGCTCGGGCATTGAGCTATCGAACAGATCTAATAGGGCNTAGATAACGTTCAGGTCCTCTTCGATCGTCTTATCAATCCCAGGACGCTGAACTTTTAGAACAACCTTTCGACCATCTGATAACACCGCACGGTGCACCTGCGCGATGCTCGCTGCCCCCAAAGGCTGAGCCGAGATCTCCTGGAAAAGCTGATCCACCTTCCCGTTATAGTGAGAGTTCAATACGGAACGAATTTTGTCGATGGGTAAGGCCGGAACATCACTTTGTAGTTTTTTAAACTCTTCGATAAATTCGTTCGGGATTAAGTCAGGTCGGGTCGCCAACAACTGGCCTAGTTTAATAAAGGTCGGACCAAGCTCTTCAAAGCTCATTCGTAAACGCTCGGCCACCGACATACGATCGGCACCGTCAACCTGTACCTTCGAAGGCAAATACTTACCCAGNCCTACTCGTTCTGCCAAATGCGAAAAGCCATGCTTAGAAAACACACCTACAATACGTCGAAAACGCCCTGCATTTCGCAGTCCTTTTTGTAGGCTAAAACCTTTCGATGGCTTACGAATCATTTCGATCCCTTTCGACCCTTTCCAGACACAAGATCAGCCAGACTTCGAACCGAACTGCGAACATTTAGTCCGCTCTTCCCACCAGCACCACTTCCTTTTTTNGCCTTNCTGTTGGACTCTTGCTTAGACTTTCTACTTGCGCGNGACTCTTTTGAGGATTTGCCTTTTTTTGAAGACTTTGAGTGACGCGATTCAGACCGTTCCTCATTCCGATCGTCCTTCTTNCCCTTAAACGACTTGCCCGAGCCAGGACCACCACGCTTAGCCGGTTTTCGTTTTTTACCTTTTCCTTCAGCGTCCTTGTCTTTCTGGCCTTTTCTTCCGCGGCCCCCTTTACNGTAGGGCGTTTTCTTTCCCTTATCGGATCGACGGCTAGGGCGACCTCGCATCACCGGGCGGTCTTGATCTTCAGAAAGAACAAAATCAACTCGGCCTTCTTCGATATCAGCATTCGAAACCTGAACTTTGATTTTCTGCCCCATCTCGTAGGNAAAACCCGTGTATTGTCCCGATAAAGTTAAAGTGTCTTCATCAAAGACAAAATCGTCATCTCCAAGTTCATCGGTCCGGATAAGTCCATCGACATCGAATTGCTTCAANAAAACGAAAACCCCAAACTTGGTTACAGACGAAATAACACCATCAAAGTCTTCGCCAACATACTTTTTCATATAGCGGGCTTTCTTGATGGCTTTAATTTGTCGCTCGGCTTTCACAGANCGCTGCTCACAGGCGCTGGTCCATGTCCCGGCGGCCTGCAAATCATCGATAGAAAGTAGCTGATAGCCTTTTTTGGGATAAACCAAGGCCTTTATCAAGCGATGAACGATAAGGTCGGGATAGCGACGAATAGGTGATGTGAAATGAGTATAGTCGTCAAACCCCAACCCAAAGTGCCCCACATTAATCGGAGAGTACTTCGCTTGGCTCATCGAGCGTAAGGTCAATATTTGGATTAACCCCTGTTGAGGTGTCCCTTGAAAATGCTCCAAGGCGCGACTGAGCTTCTTTTGAAGCTTACCGCCAGATATGGCTTTCGAAAACCCAAAGGTTCGCAAGAATCGAGCAAGTAATGCGACAGCTTCACTGTCCGGCGGTTCGTGAATACGGTAGATNGCATCCACTTCCTGATCACCGAAAAACTTAGCNACAGCGACGTTCGCCTGAAGCATCATTTCTTCNATCAGTCGATGNGCAAACAGTCGCTCGGACCGCATGATGTCGACAACCTCACCACCTTCATCCACTTCGATCTCGGTCTCGGGAATATCTAAGTCCAAACTTCCNTCACGAAAACGTCTGGTCATCAAGATTTTAGCTAAATCNGCGGCNTCAAGAATGTGCTGACGAACATGATCAAGCTCTTCGACTTCGTTCCCATCAACGATTTCCTGAGCCTGACCATANGTGACCCGCGCATGGGACTGAATCACAGCNTCATAAAATTTCGATGATTGCCGAGCACCCTCGAAATCAAACTGCATATCGGCGACCAAAGCCAGACGCTTCACATGCGGNTTCANCGAGCATATGCCGTTACTTAAGTTCTCNGGTAACATCGGAGCNACATAGTTTGGNAAATAAGTCGANGTACTTCGCTCGTAGGCATCCACATCAATCGCCCCAGCCGTCGGCACATAATGAGAAACNTCAGCAATGGCAACGATCAGTCGAAACCCTTTCGAGTGGGGCTCTACGTAAATCGCGTCATCAAAATCTTTGGCCGTCACTCCATCAATCGTCACTAGGGGTAGGCCGGTCAGGTCTTCCCGCCCAGCCTCATCTTCCGGACGAACATGATCTGGCACCTGCTTGGCTTCAGACAAACAACGCGCACTGAACTCAACCGGAATTTGATGCGAATACAGGACCCGCTTAATATCCGTCAGTGGATCTACCACATCTCCGATAATAGCTTGAATGTCCCCACAGAAGCCATGGGGCTCATCTGGGTAGGACGTGATTTTCACAGAAACCCAGTCCGTCCCCTTTAGGTCATAGTCCGCGCTATTTTGAATTCTTAGTATATCACCCCAAGCTTTGGACTCATCCCGAAGCACATATTGATTTCCGTTCAAGCGATGAGCTTGCCCCGTCACGGTACTTAGACCTCGCTTGATGATTTCCGTGATTTCACCGCGGTAGCGATCGCCTCCGGGTTCAGGAAACACATCCGCCTGAACGTGATCCTGAGTCATGGCTCCACGCATGTTTTTTCTTGGGATATAAATATCTGGTATGTCATCTTGGTCTGGAATAAGAAATCCAAACCCATCCGGGTGCCGCTTAATTAGTCCGGTAACCACGGTTTTACTGCTCGCCCTACGACGATTCATTCACAATCCTTTGCTGTCTTTAAGATCTGTACTTCAAGAAGTGAAAGTACTTCTTTTCTAAGACGTCGATCTCCATGTCCTCACCACACTTGGTGCACGGGATCGAACTTTTATACGTTATCTGCTCCCGGACATCAGCTGTCCCTTCGGAGTAGTCTTTTCCTCTGTGTAACATCAAAGCCGACTCAAAGCCACAAGCATCACAAAAGTAAGGGAGCTCGAAAGACGTCACGACGGCGTCCATGGGCTTAAAACCCTGTAAAACATTCAGTTGATCAACGACGACCCTAGGACTGTTCGTAAACTCGACGCGAATACTGTCAGGAATCGACCGGATCCAAAAAACCCAATTTCGAATACCCAAAGAGTTCAAGGACACAATTCTGGCTAGATCGATAATCACCTTCTTTTTTTTGATATCACCGACGACCGAAAAGTCCGAGGTCTCATCAATCTCACCTATGAACCTAAGAATCAGTCGATCCCCGTCTTCCTCCGATTCAATACTTAAGACCTCAGAGCTCAATTTCCATTCCTTCTCGAGCGAACTCCCATTGAACCGGGGTCAGAACGCGATTTTGAGCCTTGGCTGCCTTTAGACGGGCACTGAAATAATCCTGAGTTTGCTTTTGAGCTTCAAAAACTTTGTCATCCGAAGCCGCAGGGTCATGATGAACGAACAAGATTCTTTTGATCCCTTCACGAACAGCAAGGTCCAAACCGACCGGCGCGGAAGAATGACCCCAGTCCACTTTTTCTGCGGCCTCTAAAAACGTGTATTGAGCATCGAAAACCATCAAATCGACATTCTGATACAAAGGCAAATCTTCACCGAGATCAGCCGGGCTAACCCGTATCCCTTCCGTATCAACACAGTAAGAAAAGACCTTGTTTCCCTGCTCGATCTTGAACCCCCAGCAGGGGTCCGGGTGATCCAATTGATAAGGTGTCACTTTCAGATCATTGAACTCTTTCGGCTTTCGCGGCTCAAGCTTGTGAAAAATCACCTCAGCCCCAAGGCGATCAAACGGAACCGGAAACATCGGTTTCTTGAAAACCGTTTCAAACACTTCGCGGGCATCATCTTGAACCGAGTAAACGTGAATTTTGTTTCCAGGAACAAAAATCGGAACAAAAAAAGGCAACCCAATCACATGGTCCCAATGAAAGTGCGTCATCAAAAGGTGAACTTCGCCCCGACCAACACCGCAAGGACCACCCATTAGTTTTTCGCCAAGAGGACGAATTCCACTACCACCATCAATAATCAAACGCTGCTTGCTAGAATGGACCTCAACACAGGCCGTATTCCCCCCCCAACCAGAAACACGATGAGGCTCGATGGACTGCATGAATTGTTCGATGTCAGATTGCCCCGTACGCTTTTGGTACTGCAAAAAATCGTCGACTAAACCGACTAACTTTTCCCGTAGTACGTGCGGAGGATGGGGCGCTGGTAGGGAGCCCCTGACCCCCCAGAGTTTGATCTTCATGGCTGATGTCCCTGGGTCATATATTTTCTATTTTCCCCAAGATTTTGATTATTTACAACAACCCAGCTCCCCCCACAGTCGAACCGACCAGGTTTTACTTGACGCAGCACGCCAAAGTGTTATGAGAAAAACAATAATAATGGGGAAGTGTATGAGCAAAAAATACGACAAAGTTCCAGAATTAAGCCTAAGACAGTACACAGATGGAGCTGAGGCAGACCGCACTGAGTTTTGCCAGGCGCTTTATGATGGCTTCAAACACTTTGGTTTCATCATTCTAAAAGACCACCCCGTTTCGACCGAGCTACTGGACAAGGCTTACGATCGCAGCCAAGCCTTCTTCGAGCTGAATGAGCCAACAAAAAAATCCTACGTTCAAAACAACGGACACCAGCGCGGCTACT
>NYZX01000117.1 GCA_002686065.1 Pseudobdellovibrionaceae bacterium
GATGGTTTTAAAGAGCCGCAAAACTTTGAAATCACTCGTGGGGTGGTGAAGTTGAAGTCGGTGAAGTACGCCAATCTTGAGGACGGCTACGCCTACGTTAAACTAACTAGTTTTATCGAAACCACCTTTTCCGAGCTAACAAAAGCGATTAAAAGACACGAGAAAAAGCAAAAGGATTTGAAGGGTCTGATTATAGACTTGCGTAAAAACCCCGGTGGCTTATTGGATCAAGCCGTCAAAGTCAGTGATCTGTTTTTAGAGAAGGGAAAAATCGTCAGTACGATTGGTCGAGATAAAAAACAGGAAGAAATCATTTACGCGAATAAAAAAGAAACGAAAGTGGGCTTTCCCATCGTGATCCTGATTGACGAGTATTCAGCAAGTGCCAGTGAAATTGTCGCAGGAGCTATGCAGGACAACAAACGAGCGCTTATTATGGGGCAAAGAAGTTTTGGGAAGGGCTCTGTCCAGTCGGTGGTTAAGCTAGGTGATGGGTCTGGTCTGAAATTGACCGTCGCTCGTTATTACACGCCAAGCGGTAAATCCATTCAGGCTCAGGGTGTGCAGCCGGATGTGATTATTGATAAGCTAGACCCTAAGGTCATTAAAGAGGCCTTAGTCACTAAGCCGGTTCGTCGCGAAAAAGACATTAAGGGACACTTGAAGGCGGATCGATCGGACAAAGATAAAAAGCCCAACAATGATCATTTGGCTTACTGGTGGCTACAATCGGACGTAAAAGAAACCGATCTATCGCCGAAGGCGAAGCTTCTACGCAATGATTTTCAAGTCTTGCAGGCATACAATTATTTAAAAGCTTGGAAAGTCATTCAAGGTTTTGGCACAGCCGGAATTTAAAAGGCTGAGGGCTCGGCCTATCCGGTCGAGTCGCCTTCGGTGTGCATTTTTTTCCATCGATAAATCCTTCAAATCAAAGGACAGATTTTTCTGAAAGGCCTTTGGCCACTTTAGTTCAAGGGTGCTTTCCGCTAGGGTAGCCCTGGGATTATATAGGTAAGGAGAAAATCTGTGAGCTTTCTAGCGCGTTTTGCGATGCTGGTTTCGGTATCGATGTTTGTGACTATTTCTTCTGCAACCGCCAGCGACCTACTTTGCCGTGTCGCTTTCGGCCAGCAAACCATCCTTGAAGAGCAAGCCCTAAATGCACTTAAAGCCGCCGGTTATGATACCAGCTTACCTCGTGAAGAGCTGAAAAAGCAGGTTGTTCAAAAGGGGGACAGCCAGGCCTATGTGAATCTCATTTTTTTGCGTTACCCAGATAAAGCCCTTAACACTTTGAATATGTTTCAGCGGGCGATGGCGTCGCTGACTCGGGGCTTGATGGTTGGTTTGATGTCATTAGACGACAAGGCTATTCCTAGGCTTCACGCCCTCGGTGGTCACAAAATTCCCGGTTTAGAAAACGACCTTGTTCCATTGATGATGCGATTCATGGACCGCCCNATGGACTCGACGGAGTTCCAAGATGCCGACAAAGCGGTCAAGGCCTATATGGACTACTTTATGAATCAAGCGAACGCGCTTCTGGATACGGCGGATGACGGTTTTGAATCGGGCCANAAACTGCTNGAANTAGAGCCCTANCTAGAGGGNCCGAATCGTTTAAGGGATTCGGATTTCGTCGAAGAGATCCAAGTGGGGTCGCGGNTCATCGAGCGGTCGAAGACTCAGACNATCTATTTTACGAATTACCGTGGCGGAGTGCGCTTGAAAGAAAAAGAGCCCATGGTGTTTCCGGGCCTAGACCATCTTCGTCGTTATAAAAAGATGTTGAAGCAAAAGCAGAAGCGTTCTTTTGCCGACACAAAGATGGAGCGCTGGATGCGCGATAGCGAGCTATACGATCTGATGTATAATCACGCGATCGTGTACCAACGCTTACGTTATATTCGCGATGAAATTCAACTTGAGCTTGGGCGTGTTCGCGACCCAGCTAAAAAAGCTTANCTAGAAGTCCGTTTAAAAGAAGTCAGTGCCTTAGTCATTGCNAGCCAAGAGGGGACTTTGGGGATGGATGCATTTATTGCCCGCGGGGATATGCTTCGTTTGATTCAGCGTGAAGAGGTGAAAGCACAGCTGGCACATTTTCTGAGTAGTCAAAAGGCCTTAGCTGACGCTATTCGCGATCAGGAAGACGAAGACTTCGAAGAAGTGTTTAAAAGAATGAATACATCGAACCGACTGCTTAAAGGCTTTCAGCCGGTTTTTCGCGTTGTCCGCGAAGTCACAAAGGTGGCGCGCTGGGCNCTTCTGCCGGTCGTTGCATCGGTCAGTGTCTTCATCGCCGCCCAGACCCACCACCTCGTTCTGGAAAAAGGCGCATTCGCCGTTTGGTACGCGGATCAAATGTTTGCTGTGGACCAAGGGGTTCGGCAACTGGGGCATACCGCGAAAGAACTTGAGTGTTTCAGCGCTATTCGTGAATTCTCCGCAGGGGTTTGTTTTCTGGAAGCCACACAGGCCTATATTCGCCCAGATGTCGTTCGAGCTCGAACCGGAGAATATCCCGTGAAGTCACAGGTTCAGCTTGAAAAGAAGATTGATGGTTATATTGATTCTTTGATTCAGGGCCGAGAGGATTATCAGGTCGCACAGGCGACGGCGATGATTTTGGGCTCTATTGACCGTGTCTTCGAAAACCGCGCCGAAGATCAGTTCTTAAAGTCTTTGGTCGAACGTTTTCCAGTTGAAGAGCGCAGTAAGGCGTCGAATTTATTTTCAATGTTGTTCAACACCGAAGATGCCTTGGTAACAAACCGATTGTTTGAAAAAATAGGATCTGAACTGGGTGTTGATGGTGNTAAGGTTTGGGGTTTTTATAAGGAAAATCTAGATAAAATGATCACCCACTATAAAAATACCTATTCGCAGTCACCAGAGGTTCATCAGTTTTTGGATGAAGTGTTTCTTGCAAAAGGTGGTTCAGCGCCCACTCAAGCTGCGAACTAAGAGCCCGCAGTGACGGCTAAAATGGTTTTTTGAGTGCCGTCTACTTTGAAATTATGGCTTTCGTCGAATCGCTTAGGTCGACTTTGAACAGAGCGTCCGTAATATTGTCGCGAATATACATATAGGACAGGGATGAATCATGAACCGGGATCATGTTGGTGTCCAAGACGGAGGCCCCAAGGCCTGTCGTTAGATCGAAGGTTTTACTGACGGTCCTGTTTCCGGTGACAAGGTCGACCTCTAGAATGACTTCAGCGTCTAGGTCAACGACATAGGCCAGGGTTCGGGCGGCATTAAGAGTCATAGAACTAATCTCAGAGAAGTCTTGTCCTGTTCCGTTTGAAGGGCCTGAAAGGGTTGTTCTGTTTCCGGTGGCGATATCAACCTCGATAATAGAAACTGGGCTGCCATTTGCGACATACAGCTTTGTGTTCGCACTGTTCACCCCTATATGTGAAGGAAACGCAAAGCTCGCGCCTGTTCCCGTTGAACCATCCGAGACCACCGAGCGGTTTCCGGTGGCCAAGTCGATGGCATAGACGGCTCCGAACAAGCCTGTGATATAGGCGGTTGTTTCTGCTGGGTTTAAAGTGAAGTGATTTGGTGAACTGATGGTGCTGCCGGTGCCGACGCTATTTGAGCTGACGACCGTTCGGTTGCCGGTGGCAAGGTCGACTTGGACGATGTAGCGCGAAATCCACCCACTCATCAGGTAGGCGGCCGTACCAGCCGCGTCGATGATGATTCTAGATGGATCTAGCAAGCTGGATCCTGTTCCGACGCCAGTGGAGTATTTTGAGATGATGGTTCGGTTCCCCGTTGTTAAATCGACACTAAAAAGTGCGTCATTAAGTAGATCCGTTTCAGCGATATAGGCCACAGTTCCGCTACTGTTCAGTGCAAGGGCGTTGGAGAAAAATACGTTGAGGCCGGTACCAATACTGGTGTCATAGATCGATGTTCGATTCCATGTGGTAGTATTGATTCTGACAAGTCCGTCTGGCCCACCATCGAGACAGTAAAGGTCATTTTTCGTGGGGTCGAAAATAAGTGTTTTAGGCGAGATTAGCAGGGTTCCCGTGCCCGTTGAATCGTCGGCCACAACACTTCGGTTTCCTGTGGAAACATCCACTTCAATGACAAGTTGGTTGATGTCGTTAGCAAGATAAAAAACCGATTCGTCACTAGATAGGGCAATTTTTCCTACCGCATTGCCCAACGAGGCTCCTGTTCCGACAGATGCAGATGCGATAATAGTTCGGTTGCCAGAGCTCAACTCAACTTCATAAACTTCGTCGCTGCTTGTTCCTAAGACATAGGCGTGGGTTTCTGCGCTGTTTAACACAAGTGTGTCCACTTCTAGGCTTGGGCCAGTGCCCGTTCCAGCGTCTGCAATGATAGTTCGATGGCCTGTGCTTAGATTGACGGCGATGATGGCGTTTAATGAGAAGTCTCCGACGTAGGCGATGGTTCCGCTTTGATTGACCTGGATCGATGAAGGGTTAAATAAAGTGGCACCAGACCCCGTTGCTATGTCAGCAATTGTTTCGCGGCTTCCGGTTTGAGGGTCCACTTGAATAAGTGCATCTAGGGTGGAATCGACAAGGTAGATTTTTTCTGTGGCCGCACTATAGAAAATGTCCCTGATATTGGAAGGACTCGGTCCGCTACCCTGGTTGCTGTTATAAACCGTCGACATCTTGCCCGAATTGACATTCAGCCGGAGGATTTCGTTTGTCGCTGCGTCTGATATGTAGACAATTGAGTCATCCTCACCCAAGGAAACGGATAAGGGGACGGCGTTTACTAGCTGCCCATTCGTAATATAATCCAGCTCTAGGGAAAGAGAGGCGCAGGTTTTAGCATCAAGGTTTGAGCCACTGACTGTCGCGTAGAAAGACTTTGTCGCTGTCGAAGGCGAGCTTGCTGTCAGATCAATATTGGTTACTTCGAAGGAGCCGCCGGATGAAGTCGCACTTCCGACCTGAACCGAACAGCTGGAATCTGTAAAGATCTTTATAAGACTGCCATCAAAGGTGGCAGGGATTTGTCCCTGAATGATTGGACTGGGGTCATTGCTTCTTGCCTTCGTACTAAAACCTTTAAAAGACCAGTTATCAGGCGGCCAAGTCAGGCTTTCAGAGGACTCGCTGTTTATGGATCCTCGGAGACTGTCGTCAGTCAGATTACAAGAGCTAGCACCCACAAAACAAAGAGGGACTAAAAAGCACCGAAATAGTGATAACAGGTGCTGGGTGAAAAACGTACCGGGCCGAGCGTTGAGCATATGAACCTGTCGGTACTCTAAGCGAGTCACTAAACGGTTTAAGGCGTCTGTGGGTGAAAAACCTTGAATGTGCCTCATGCTGGTACTTGCGGCAGAATTCAGTTGTTTAATTGGTGATCATCGGGGTGACCAAATAGGGCTCTTGAGGTCCGTAGTGGAATCTATTGGGGTTACAGCGGGTGCCAGGGCTTGCATTGAATAGGGAAAACCCTAACTTCGAGGAGCCCCGCCCATGAGTCAGTCCCACCGTAATCCAAGTCGCCCCCTAGCATCGTCTTTTCTTCCGGTGGATCACCTGAATCAGTCGGTTGATTTGGCCCCTCCCGTTTTCAAGTCAGAACTAGATTACTCGGTGCAGATGCTTGAGCAGTGGATTCACTTTCGCACGCGCTCGCAGCTGCAAGGTCTGAAGGCGTTAAAAGGGATGGTCATGGAAGGCTGCTTTGCTGGCTACTTAAAACATGATCTGCAATCTGAGTCCCCCATGCTGACCCCTCGATATCTGCTTCTGGGTGATATGACTCGCATGGGTATCGAGCCTCTTCGACGGGTCGAACGCCCTGTTATTTTATGGCAATCACTGTGGGCGGCCGAGTATCAACAGCCCATGACGGCTGCGCGTTTGATTGGTCAGTTCGTTCGGATGGATCAACGTTTAATCGAGGTCATTGACAGCCTTCTTCCGGGCTTGAAAAAGCACTATTCGGGTATCGGTTTTCGCTTTTTTACGAACTACCGTGGGCTGCTTCTTGATCGCACGGAAAGTATGTTGTCCAAGGTGAAGGTATTGGATGAAAAGCGTGTTTTGGACGTCGAGATGGGGCAAAAAGCAGCCGATCGAATTTGGGATGAATACCTGGTCGAGCTTCACGCTAAGATCGATGCCCATACGTCCTCGCGGTTTCCAGGGATCTACCATCGAAAGAACGCCTAGTCGTTTGTGTCGTTAAGCCAAAAAAAAAGGCCCAGCCAATGGCTGAGCCTTTTAGGGTCTTTAAATTTAAAAAACTTAGCTTTTCTTTTCGTCAGCAAGAACAGCCTTGGCCACTTCTTGAACCTCAGCTTTATCTAAAAGGTGCTGAACCACTTTGTCTTCAGTGATCTTGTAGCGAAGCTGCGACTTGCGGTCGTCCTCAGCATAGTACTCGTTTAAGCGCTCAGGCTCGATTCCAGATTGAGCGGCGTACTCTTGGATTTTCGCGTTCACGTCTTTTTCGGTCGCACGAATTTCTAGTTTCTCAGCCAATTCGTCGATCAAAAAGCTGGATTGAATCATGTTTGATGCTGAGTCGCTGAAATCGCCATCCCACTTTTGGGTGTACTCGGCAAAGTCCTTTTCGTTCATGCCCTGTTGTTGCAGGCGTTGAGCCATGTTTTGGATCAAGCGTTGCTTTTGCTCGGCATGAAGGCTTTTCGGAACATCAACAGGGTTGTTTTCGACAAGCACTTTTAAAATGCGATTCTTTAATTCGTCTTCAATGCGTTGTGATTCGCTTTGTTCCATGTCTTTTTTAACAAGGTCTCTCAGCTCGGCCACGGTAGAAACGCCCGCACCTAAGGTGGCGACGAATTCGTCGTTCAGCTCAGGAAGTGACTTTTTAAGAAGCTTGTTCACCTTCACTTTAAAGGTGACATTTTTTCCAGCGATATCCGCCGAGTGGTATTCCTCTGGGAACTTTAGGTTCAGTTCGCGTTCTTCACCGGGTTTTGCACCGACGAGGCCTTCTTCAAAGCCATCGATAAACGAGTTTGTACCAAGCTCAAGCGGGTGGTTTTTTCCCTGTCCGCCAGGAAGTGGAGCTCCGTCGATAAAGCCATCGAAATCGATTTCAGCGATATCACCGTTTTGTGCGGGACGATCTTCAAGGACCGGAACATTTTCAGCGCGAGACTGAAGCATATTGTCGATCACTGCATCGATGCGATCGTCTTCGATTTCCAGGCGCTCTTTTTGAACTTTAAGGCCTTCATATTTTTTTAACTCAATTTTTGGTCGAACTTCGAACTGAGCTGAAAAGCTAAAGTCTTGGTCGCTTTCGAACTCATCGAATTTAATGTTCGGGAATCCGATGGGGTTTAGGCTGTGCTCGTTAAGGGCTGATTCGTAGGCCTTTTGAACAAGGTTTTGAAGAACGTCTTGCTTCACGCGATCGCCATACATTTTTTCGATGGTCTTGATCGGCGCCTTGCCTTTACGGAAACCAGGAATGCTGGCTTGGCGTTGGATGTTCTTGTAAGCGAGCTCAAACTCGTTTTGAACAGATTCTTGTGGAACCTCGATGTTTAGTTTTCTTTCGAGTCCCTCAAGTGATTCGACAGTGGATTTCATTTCGTACTCCCTCAATAAACTTATTGGATTTCGATGTTGAGATTGGAATCGCCGCAACAGGCCAAATGCATCAGAGATGTTTTACACGTGGCGATTCGCTTACCCTTGAGCCAGAAGTTTGGTAGGGTTCTATATCGAAACATGCTGTGAAATCAATCAATTGCTGCGCAGCATAAGTCCTAGAGAGAGACTTGTCCACAGGGGTTTTGGGTGAGCCGCGAATTTACCAACAAACAAAAGCTGTTTTTCGTCTCTGGAAAAGGGGGCGTTGGCAAATCCTTGACCTCAGCAGCGCTTGCTTTGGATATGGCGCGGTCAGGCAAGAAGGTGCTACTTGTCGAGTTGGGTGATGCCCGGTTTTTTTCTCGCAGTTTTCAGTTGGAAGATCGTGGCGCCGAGCCGACTCCCTGGAAGGATGGCGTTGATGTTGCCGCCTGGGAAGGTGAGGCCTGTCTTCGTGAATATATTTTGCACTATGTGAAAGTGGCGGCCATTGCCGATTTGTTTTTTGAAAACAGTGTGATGAAGTCGCTGGTCCGAGCCGCCCCAGCTCTAAACGAGTTAGCGATCATCGGAAAGGCCACAAGTGGTGTTCGAAATTTCGCCGCACCGATGCCCTATGACGCCATCGTGGTTGATAGCTACGCCACCGGCCATTTTTTAGCTCTATTGAAGGCGGCACGTGGGATGTACGAGGCGGTAAAATTTGGCCCCATGGGGCGGCACTCGAGTGATATCGATCAGGTGCTTTGCGATCCTGAGCACACAAAGTATGTGATTGTGACTTTGCCCGAAGAACTTCCCGTATCAGAGACTCTAGAGCTCCAAAAAAGTTTAAACGACGACTTTAAGGCAACACCAACTGTGTTTGTAAATAAATGCCAGTTCCTGGGCGCCACCGAGAACCTGCCTTCATCGGCGGAGGTTCCTGAGGCAGCAAAGGGGTTTGTTGCTGAAATGGATCGTATAAAGAACGTCGAAACAGAGGCTCGACAGCGACTGCAGAAGGAGGCGGCGGCTTCGGTCGATGGACCTTTTGTGTTTTCTGTGGATCCGGCCGAAGTGGCCGAAGGGCTTCATCCAGCAACGAGAGGTCTATGGACGACATCATAAAGTCCCACAAAGTGATTGTCTGTGCTGGAAGTGGTGGTGTTGGAAAGACCACCGTCGCGGCCTCCGTGGGCTTGCGTGCGGCTCAGCTTGGGTTAAAAGCCTTAGTGCTGACCATTGATCCGGCCCGGCGTTTAGCGACGGCCCTGGGGATCAAGGCGGCTGGTGAAGCTGTGCAGGTCAACGTTCAGGATGCGAGCGGCCAGTTGTGGGCAGAAATGATCAACCCGGACTTGATTTTCGATCAGTTCATCGAAAACACGGCGCCTGACAAAGACACCGTAGACCGAATTAAAAACAATAAATTATACCACCAGCTTTCGACCACTCTGAGCGGTTCTCAAGAGTTCACCTCCTTGGTGAAGCTGCATGATGCGGTGAGCTCGGGCGACTATGATTTGGTTATTTTAGATACGCCCCCGGCTCAGCATGCGGTGGATTTTCTGAATGCCCCAGAAAAGATTTATAGCCTGTTTCAAAGTACAGTGACCAAATGGTTTATTCGTGAAAAAGGTCAACAACCGGGATTTTTTAAAAAACTGGTGAACCGCGGGACTCAAACCGTCTTGGGTGTTTTCGAGAAAATCACAGGGTCCGAGTTCATGGGGGAGCTGTCCGAGTTCTTTTTGGCTTTGACGGAGCTGCAAGATGAGATCGGGAAGAAAAGCATCTCGACCCATCGGTTGCTAGTGGACGATAAGACAACCTTTGTGTTGGTGACCAGCTTTGATGAATCTAAACTTCAAGAAGCTGAAACCTTTCATAAGTATTTGCGTCGTGGTGGATACAGCTTGGCTTCGGTCATTATCAATCGAGCCTTTCCGGAATGGTTTCAAAACGCAGACCCTGATCAGTTAGCTCAAGCCATGCAAGCCCTTCCGGGAGATTTGCAAAGGCAAGGGGAGCTTCGTTGTCAGTATTTCGATCGTCGACGAAATCTTTATAAACGCTTTCAAATCCAGTATAGTGAAAGTCTTCGGGTTGTGACCCTGCCCGAGCTCAATTCGGATGCCTTTGGCTTACAAGGGCTGGCTCGGATTGCTGATTACCTGACAACTTCGGAGGACTAATTTGAAGTATTTCGCTACGCTTTTAGCTGTCGTTTTGTTGGCGGGCTGTTCGATGTTCGGGGGCAGCGCCAAAAAACAAAAAGAAATAGATCGTGAGCAACAGCAAAAAGTGGCCGACACGTTTAATGTTGCTTCCGATTTTTTGATGGCCGAAAACTACCGAAGTGCGATTTCGGCCTTTCAGGATTTTCTGAAGGATTACCCCTCCTCGGAATACGAATTGCTGGCAAAATATAATCTGGGGCTTTCTTACGAAGGCTTAGGGCGTTGTAAGGCCGCTGGTCGTTACTACCGCGAGGTTATCGGTGCCTCTGGGAAAGTGCAGCCCCGGCTGCGGGCACAGTCCCTTCATCGGATTAGCTATGTTTATGAGTGCTTGAATCGCGATGCTAAAGTGATTGCTAGCTTGATGGATGTTCTAAGGCACCCAGCGAATATTTCACAAGAAGTGATCCAGGCTGAAATTCCTGCCCGACTGGCCGCAGCCTATGCGCGCAGTGGGAATCAGCGACAAGCCGATGAGTACTTCAAGTTGGCTCAAGACGGGTTAAAAAAGTTGAACTTAGAAATCCGTGATCACGCGAAGAAGCAAAAAATCCTGGGGAAGACTTTGTATTATATGGGGCGACTGAGCAACCATTCGATCGATACCATGGAGCCCATGAAGTATGTCGAGACTTTACGGTTTTTGCAGCCCTATCTGTTGCGGGCATCTGAATTTCGCTCGTCGGCCTTTGCCCCGATGGCGGCCAATGAGCTGGCGGAGGCTTACGACAAGGTTTGGAAGAAGATTGCTTCGGTCAAGGTGACTCGCCAAGGGGAAGAGGTTTTGAATCAACGTGCCACTAAAGAACAGCGCAACCGCTTGGCTCAGCAGGCTTTGGCAAGTGTTCAAGCCTTAAAGGCTCAGCGCTTCCCGGATAAAAACGAGCCTGTGTTGGTGACGAAGCTGTTTAAAGAAATTGATGCTCAAGAGCGTCGTTTTCAAAGCTATATTTCAACAAACATCAACTACAATGATAAGACGAAGGAAGCCCAATCACGGGAAGGTCTGATCCGGCCAGGGCAAATTAAAGTTCCGTCGCAGGGGGCTCAGTGAGTTTTGCTCATCGCTTTCGATTAGGATTTGATTCGCTTCAGCGGGGGTTGGGATCTTTAAAACAGCACCCCGAGCTGAAGAAATACCTGATACTTCCCATTGTCATCGACATTTTGGTCGTACTAGCCGTGTTTTTTGGGTTGTTTAGTCAATTGGCGGGCTGGATCAACTGGGCGGTTGGGCTTTTGATTAGCCCTGAATCGGCTTTATTTGGTTGGTTGTACTATCCGATGTGGGTCATTGCGGGTATCGCTCTTGTCGTGATTTGTCTTTATATGGGTTTTGTTTTGGCCACGATTTTTGCGGCTCCGTTTAACTCGCTGCTGGCCGAGAAGACGCTGGACCTGAAAGGCGTTGATAGGCCCTTGGGGTCAGGGCTTGCCGGTATGGTGATGTATACTTTACGGATGTTGTGGCTGGGTTTGGTGAAAGGAATCATTTTTGGACTGGTTGCAATAATTCTGGCGATACTGTCACTGATCCCTGTTGTAAATATTTTGGCCACCATCGGGGTTTTACTTATTATGTCATTTGATACCTTGGATTACTCCTTCGAAGCTTTGGGGATGAATTTGCGGCAGCGATTTCTTTTTGCTGAAAAGCATGTTCCAGAGCTATTGGGGATTGCAACCATCCTTGGACTGACTTTGGTTCTACCTGGGCTAACTTTGATTCTGTTGCCGATCATGATTATCGGTGCCGGAGACATCTTTTCAGAAGCGAAGTCTCAAGGAGAACTTGATGTCTATACAAGATAAGATCCACCAAGCCTTGGTGGAAAACCAAGAACGTGCTTTGCAGTGGTTTCGTGATCAGTCGTCGGGCCTTAGCTGGACGGTTTATTCCAGCTTTGATATTCGAAATTCGGGCTATAAGGTGGCCCCCGTTGACGCCAATATCTTTCCTGCCGGGTTTAATAATATTTGCGGGCAAGATTTCGATCATGCCGTCGAACTGATGGGAAGCTTTTTAAAACAACATTATTCAGGGGCGAAGTGCATCGCCCTCATCACGGAAGAGCACACCAATAATGCGTTTTACTGGCAAAATGTGTGGACTCTGTCCGAGATTATTCGAAACGCGGGAAAAGAAGTTCGTGTGGCTTTGCCAAAGGCCTTCGAGGGGCCTATCGAGGTACAAACAAGTGGAGGACAGAAAGTCGAAGTTTTCCCGGCTGAGCGCAAAGAGTCCGGCTTATCGCTGACCGGTTTTCAGCCGGATTTAGTCATCAGTAATAACGACTTTTCTGAAGAATACGGCGAGTGGATATCGGGTCTTGATTTGGCTTTCACTCCGCCTCATGCCCTGGGCTGGCATCGACGTAAAAAGAGCTCCTTTTTTACTCAGTACAATCAGCTTGCCACCGAGTTTAGTGAGGCCATTGGTTTGGACCCATTTGTGTTTCGGGTTGAAACCAAAATTTTTGATCAGTTTGATATCGGTGACGAATCCAATCGTCAGCAGTTGGCGGGCTCGGTCGATCAATTTATCGCGGACCTGCAACCTGAGTTTGACCAGCGTGGGATTGATTCGAAGCCCTTCGTTTTTGTGAAAAACAATTCAGGAACCTACGGATTAGGAATTTTGCAGGCTGACGGTGGGGATGAAGTCCTGTCATGGAATAATAAATCGCGCAAGAAAATGAAAGCTTCCAAAGGGGGCAAAGGGATTCAGCAGGTTATTATTCAGGAGGGAATACCGACGGATATGACGGGGAATGGGGAAACTTCCGAGCCGGTTATTTACATGATCGGAAGCGAGCCTGCGGGTGGATTTTTGCGAACCCACTCGGCAAAAGGTCCAACTGAAAACTTGAATTCGCCAGGAGCGATTTATAAACGACTTTGTCTTTCGGATTTAACGATCGCGTGGGAGGGAAAGCCCCTTGAAAGTGTGTATGGCTGGGTCGCTCGTATGGGAGCTTTGGCTATCGCAAAAGAAGCCGCTGCGGCCGGGGTTGATTTCAACGGGTATTCTTAACAGGGTCGCCTAGAAATTTGACAATCTGTCACATCGACGTAAGAAATCCACCTATCTTAATTTCACTGCCCTCGAGCTGACAACTGAATCGCTTGTCAGCCTTAACCCCACTTGGTGTAAATAGTGCTGGGGATAGCGAGGACATCCGATGCGCGGAAATTGGAATTTTTTAGTGGCTCTGCTGGTAGCAGCAGCTTCCTGTGCGGCTTTGGCCCAAGAACCTTCCGAAAACGAAGTTAAGGTTTTCAACGAAGAGCAAGAAAAAGAAACCCACCGGTTTAACACGCGCAGAAGCATCATCTACCCATCTATGCTTTTCGATGATGCTCGTCGAGTCTGTACAGATCTAGACACGGGCGAATTGTATGAGACGACCGAGCCTTGTCCCACGCCCGAGTACGGTTGGATTGGTAAAATCGAACCTCGTGTCAGTTTACGTTTCAAACTTGAGCCGATCGACGGAATTTCCGTAAGGCCGAGGTACAAATGGTTGCATGAAAGTGAAAACGGCGGACGCTATTTCGCTAGAACAGACATCTATCAGTTCGGCGCAGATGTTAATCTAGGTGAGTTGTTTGACTGGAGCTTCAATGCGGGTGGTTCGATGCAGGACTTTCAGATGTTCTCGCAAGTCTACCCCAGCAGTGGTGAAGCGGCAGATCCAGCAAACGCCTCTGTTTTTGTCTATGGTCGCCATCAATTGCCGGTGACCGCGGTCAAGGCCAAGAAGCTAAAACTGGGTGATCTGGTTCGGATTGATTCGCGAGTGCGTCCGAAAATTGGAATCGATTCGGAAAATGTTTTCGGAGACGAGTGGGGAGCTGCTTCGGCGGGGATGTCTTTCTACACGGAATCGAAAGTTCAGGTGCATGTGATTCGTTTGCATGAACAGAAAATTCGACTTCGTTTTTATGGTGATAGTAGCATCGTATCTTTTGATACCCATTTGCGAATCGGGCTCAACCGAAATTCATTTCTTCGCCGTCTTCTTGATCGAGTCGGGTCTTACTTCGACGGAGTTCGGCTGAATGCTGGTGTTTTGAATGATGCGGATCTCGTTGCTTTTGATTACTACCTCGACTTGGCTAATCCGGCGGCGGCGGAGGCCTACGACGAAGTGATGCGTCGCTT
>NYZX01000118.1 GCA_002686065.1 Pseudobdellovibrionaceae bacterium
AGAACGGCCATAGCTTCATCGCTAATCCCGCCAACGCCTTTAGCCAAGCGGTCGCTGTACTTTTTAATAAAGTGATTTGCCAGGATTGGGACGTCTTCACGACGATCGCGCAATGGCGGAGTTTCAATATGGATAACATTAAGTCTGTAATAAAGATCCTCTCGGAACTCGCCTTTCTTAATCATATCCTCAAGATTTCTATTGGTCGCAGCCATGATACGAACATCTACAGTCACATCTTCGGTGCCACCAACACGACGAATCACTTTTTCCTGGATAGCGCGAAGCAACTTCACCTGAATATTCAGCGGAAGCTCACCCACCTCATCAAGAAACAAGATCCCGCCATCAGCCACTTCAAACAGACCTGCCTTATCAGTGACAGCACCGGTAAACGAGCCCTTCTTGTGACCGAACATCTCGGATTCCATCAAGTTCTCGGGGATCGCTCCACAGTTGACGGTCACAAAGGCTTTATCGCGAAGAGGTCCGTTGTAATGAATCGCCTTTGCGACCATCTCCTTACCTGTTCCACTTTCACCAGTGATCAAAATATTTGTCGGAGTCTGAGAAACGCGCTTAATCAAATCGAAGACCCGGTGCATAGCAGGCGAGTTTCCAATGAAGTTTTGAAAGCTATATTCTTTCTTTAACTCTTTTCTTAAAGTTCGGTTTTCAATTTCTAAATTTTGCGACCGCAAAGCATTGGCAATATTCAGACGAACTTCATCGATCTTAAAGGGCTTCGTAATATAGTCGTAGGCACCCATCTTCATCGCTTCAACAGCTGACTCCGTGGTACCAAAGGCTGTGATCATCATGAACAAGATGTCCGGGTATTGATCCTTCACGACTTTAAGAAGCTCGATACCAGTCACGTTTGGCATCTGCAGATCCGAAATCACGAGATCCACCGATTTTTTACCCAAATAGTCGATGGCCTTCTGCCCGTCTTCTACACTTGCAACTTCGTATCCTTCTTTCTTGAGCATAATCTCAAGAAACTCGCGGATAGACTCTTCATCATCGACGATCAAAATCCGTGGCTTCATCCTGCACCCCTTCTAAGTCCTTCTATTTTCTGGGGTTTCAATGTGAAATACAAGCCCAGACGATCCTAGGTCGGGCCAACATCACATACCGAACTCAAAAAAAAAGCAGGCCTAAAGCCTGCTTTTTTTATAGATCTAGGTCGGTAAGACTTAGTCTTCTTCAGGAAGATTTTCCGCAAACCCACGGAACGCGCGAACCAAAAGCGGCTGCTGTCCTGGAGCTTCGGGGTAAGGATAAAGGTCTTCGGTCGAACGCTCTTCCGTTCCCTTAATCGCTTTCACCAAACTGACCAACCCGCTGTCTTTCTTGACGCTAAACTTAGATTCCTTCGTATCACGCTTATTCACAGTTCCAGACCAGGCGATCTCTTTTTTCATAAGGTCATAAACAAGGAAGCTCACGTCAACGCTACGAGATGTGCTAGAAACCATCTCTGACTCACCAGTGGCGTTACCATTGCTATCCGTCTTGTCAATCTGACGACGGTTTTGATTGGTTTGATCATTTTCGATCTTGCTAAAAACAAGAAAGCGTCGACCTTGAATTTTAGCAGACAACATCTCAACTTGTGCAGGACTCAAAGACCCTTCATTTTCAATACTCGAAAGAATCGACGCGTAGGCTTCTTTGCCCAGGCTTTTTGCGACCATTCCAGCATGAGTCACACTAAGGTCTTCACGCTCTTCAACGATCTGTGTTTTCAAAGCGTTCGACAAAGACATTCCCTTACGGTAGTCCACGTCGCCGTTGACGGAGGTCACACCACCAACAACAAGCTTACCAGATTTAACATTTGGATACGTGAAGTCAGCGCTTTTCGTTAACCCTTGAATACGCGTAGCACAGCTTGAAAAGCTCAAGGCTGCAGCAACTAATAGAATGGAAGAGACTTGTAATCTCACGGAAGATCCCCCTTATATTGTGGTCTGTTAATTGAAAGACCACCGGGGTATAGCAACCAATCTCCCCGGATTCAGGGGCTTTTAGCTGAGGGTAAAATATTTTCATTTTAACGACAGATCTGGAGTTGAAAACCAACTGAAATCGATCCTAGGCCGACTGACGCTTTTCACCCGCGTGATCCGACGCCCCCGGAAACTCAATCGTAAAGGTCGTACCAGCGCCTGGCTTACTTTCCACAAACACCCTCGCCTGATGATTCTCAAGAATACTGTGAGTGACAGCCAACCCAAGACCCGTTCCTTTGATTTTGGTCGTGTGAAACGGCTCAAAAATCTTTTTCAACTGGGCCTCTTCAATCCCACCACCAGTATCTTTGATCGCGACGAATATAGACTCGCCCTCGTCCCAGGTATCGACAAACAGATCGGCTGAAGTCGACATCTGCATCGCTTGATAGGCATTAATCACGATATTCAAAAAGGCTTGCTTCAGCTTATCAAAGTTCCCTAGAACCACCTTTTGGCTTTTCAAGGTTCGNTGTTGAACCACGTTCTGAGGCAAACCCTGGTGATGNTTAACCATATCCAAGACTTCTTCTAAAAGCTGATTAATATAGATAGGATCCTCTTTTGGAGAATCCGGCCGAACGTACTCTAGGAACTCGGAAATCAAATTATTCAGGCGATCAATTTCTTTTAATACAATTCGCATCAGTTTTTGATCATCATCAGAAACCGAAGTGGTCTCTAGGAGTTGAATACTGCCGCTGATACTCGCCAAGGGGTTACGAATCTCATGAGCAATACCAGCCGCTAACTGCCCAACAGCAGCCAACTTTTCTTGCTGACGAATGGCGTACTCAAGACGCTTCACCTCAGTCAGATCTTCAAACATCAAGATAACGTCGTTTTTCAGCTCAGTATCCGCGTTTAATCGACTGGCTGTAAACTGAAAGATACGCTCACGTTCAAGCCCCACAGACATTTCAAAACGAAAGCTCTTTTGGCCTGAGGTCGATCGCCACTCGTCGATACGAGCCTGTACTCCGGGAAACAATTGCTCAACCGTCTTACCCGTCAGCTCACCCGCATCTAAGATCTCTTGCGCAGAAGGGTTGGCATGAGCAATTAAACCGCCTCCATCGACGGTCAAAAGGCCCGTTCCAATATTGTCGACAATCAGACGATTCGCATCTCGAAGAACACCAATCTCTTTACCTCGTTCTGTCAGCTGACTACCCATGAAGTCTAGCTGTTCGGACAAAAAGCCCGCCAGTACAGCGACAGAAAAGAAGGCTAAGTTATTCAGCCCGATCGAAAAAACCAAGTTCGGAGCTCGCTCATCCGGAAGAAAGATCATTAGTACACTGAACAAGGTCGACGTCCAAAGAGCTAAAAGTAGTCCTCCACGACGCTTAAAAACCAGTCCACACAGGATGATGTTAACAAGATAAAGGAAAATAAATATGGACTGCGAGATCCCAGAAAATCGAACAAGAAACGTGATAAACAAGGCATCGTAGGCGAACAAAAAGGCGTTCGCCAGCCAATAGTTTCTAATCGTGTCGAAAAAGAAAACGAAAAAGCCGTTTACCAAGAAGGATAAAGCCAACAAGGAATAGATGGGAACCCAAACATCGGGATTCAAAAACTCGGACTGCAAGGCTTGAAAAGCCAAAGTCATGAACAGGATAGCTAAAAGAAAGCCCACCCGAACCGTTTGGATAAGGACCAAGCGCTCCTTGGTCTGTTTGTCGAATTGAAATCCCGGCTCGTCACGCGAGCCCTGAAGCAGTAACTCTAGTGATGTCATCGCTGAATGTTATCCCATCGAACCGGCCAAGTTGAAAATCGGCAAATACATGGCGACAACCAACACGGCAATAATTCCACCTAAAAATACCATTAACAGAGGCTCAATCATTGCCGTCATGGCTTCGGCGGCTGTTTCAACTTCATCTTCAAAAAAGTCGGCAACCTTCGAAAGCATCTGGTCTAAATTCCCCGTTTGCTCCCCGATCGTGATCATCTGACTGACCATCTTCGGAATATGCTTTTCACCTCGCAACGGCTCGGCGAGCGTACGACCTTTACTGATCGAATCCTTAGAACGGATCAAGGCCATCTCAATCACATAGTTTCCAGTCGTCGCTGACGCAATTTCAAGGCAATCAACAATCCGTACACCCGCAGTTAAAAGAGTCGACAAAGTTCGTGAAAACCGTGCAACGGCCCCTTTTTGCTGAAGCGGCCCCATAATGGGCAAATTGATCATAATGGTATCAAGGTTCTTTTTACCTTCAGCCGTTCCGTAGTATCCCTTGACACCAAAAAACAATCCGCCGACCGCTCCAATTAGAACCCACCAATAGGCAACAAATAGGTCACTTAAGTCCATGACGAAAATAGTCAAAGATGGAAGCTCCATCCCAGCTTCTTTAAACATCGTCACGAAACTAGGAATAACGAATATCATGATACCGGCAATCACAGCAAAGGCGACAAAGATGATCACAGCCGGATACATCATNGCACCTTTGATCTTCCCCTGAATCTTGACGGACTTTTCGATATAATCCGCCAAGCGGTTTAGGATCTCGTCCAAGACCCCACCCTCTTCACCAGCTTTNACAAGGTTCACATACATACGATCAAAGACTTTGGGGTAAGCAGCCATCGCTTCGTAAAGCCGTTTACCGCGCGCCACATCNGCNGATAANTCNGTCAAAACCTTTAACAGGGCCGGCGACTTTGCCCCCTGTGCCATAGACTCAATACTTTGAACAACAGGGACACCAGACGAAATAAGTACGGCAAATTGGCGGGTAAAAATCTGAAGTTCTTTCGCATTAACCTTGGTGTTTCCAACCGAGCCCTTGGCACCGGCTTTTCTGACCGTGGTGCCACCTCGCTTCGTCGCGATTTTCAGTGGGATCAATTGCTGGGCACGAATTTTAACACGGGCTTCGGCTTCGTTGGCAGCATCCACCTCACCTTTGACCATCTTGCCGCTCATCGATTTTGCTTGAAATACAAAGCTCGCCATANCTTAAATATCGGGTTACAGCCCGGCCTGGTTTAACATTTTATCCAGTTCTTCCGGATCCGGCGAGTAAGCAAAGGCCTGCCGAATATCGATGGTGCGTCTTAAAATGAGATTCAACANGGATTGATTCATNGTCTGCATACCACTGTTTTCCTGCCCAACCTGCATCATCCCTTGAACTTGATGTAGTTTGTTTTCTCGAATCAAAGTTCGAACACCTGGGTTCAAAAACATGATCTCGTTGGCCGCCACACGCGAGTTGTCTTTAGTTGGAACAAGACGCTGTGAAATAACCGCGTTTAAAACGAAACTTAGTTGAACACGTACCTTATCCTGCTTGTCCGCAGGAAAAACACTGACCAAACGCGAAATGGACTCGACAGCCGAGTTCGTATGAATCGTTCCAAAAACCAAGTGACCCGTTTCTGCGATAATCAATGCGGCTTCGATCGTTTCCAAATCACGCAGCTCACCCATCAGAACCACATCGGGATCTTGACGAAGAATATGTTTTAACGCCGCGTTAAAACCGTCTGTATCGCCGCCGACTTCCCTCTGGTTAATAATACAATTTTTGTGCTGATGAACGTATTCAATCGGATCTTCAATCGTGATGATATGACCACGTCTCTCGGTGTTGATTTTATCAATCAATGCAGCAATCGTCGTTGTCTTACCAGACCCTGTTGGACCTGCAACAAGAACTAACCCGTGCTCAAAATCAGTACAGCGCATGATTTGCTTTGGCAAAGCCAACTTTTGAAAATCAGGAATCGACAGGGGAATCAGACGAAACACGCCCGAGACATTGCCCTTTTGTTTAAAGAGGTTCGCACGAAAGCGCGCGATGTTACGAATTTCAAAACTAAAGTCTAGCTCGCGTGTCTCTTCGAACTCGCTTTTCTGAGCATCGGTCAATATCGAATAGCAGATTTTCTTGGTTTGCTCGGAGGTCAGCTCTTCCGTCTTAACACGGACCATACGCCCGTTCACTCGAAGAACCGGCGCTGAGCCTGCCACGATATGCAAATCAGAAGCGTTCTGTTTAACCGTGGCTTTTAATAATTGGTAAAGTGTAATCATATATCATCTGCAACAGATGAATTGATGACCTCTTGGACGGTCGTCAACCCCTGCTTAAGCTTTCTAAGTGCACTCATCCTCAAGCTACTCATGCCTGATGCGATGGCTTGCCTTTTAAGCTCAAGTGGTGACGCGCCCTTAAGAATGGCTTCGCGTACCTGGGCTGTCATCTGCATCACTTCATGAATGGCCGTTCTTCCAGAAAGACCTCGGCCGTTACATGCTTCACAGCCTTCGCCCTTTCTTATGCCATTATATTCATGAAGTTCCGCTTCGGGTACACCTATTTTTAATAGAATATCTTCTGGAACTTTCGTTGTCGTTGCACAGTTGTTACAAACTGTTTTCATAAGTCGCTGAGCGACGACAAGTGACGTCGCCTCAGACACCATAAATCCAGGAACACCCATATCCAAAAGACGAGAAACCGTCGATGCTGCATCGTTCGTATGCAGAGTACTAACAACCATGTGACCCGTAGAAGCCGCTTTGTATGCGACGTTCGCCGTTTCAAGGTCACGAATCTCCCCCACCATAATCACATCCGGATCTTGACGAAGGAAGGACCTCAATGCTTCAGCAAACCCAAAGTCGATGGCCGGGTTTACCTGAACCTGGTTAATCCCATCCAAGTTAAATTCGACTGGATCCTCGGCTGTCGAGATATTTACATTTGGGGTATTCAACTCGGCTAAAGCCGAGTAAATGGTTGTCGTTTTACCAGACCCCGTCGGTCCAGTGATCAAAATCATCCCCTGAGGCTGATTCAATTTTTCTTTTAATAAGTCCATTTGTTCGGGTGCGAAGCCCAGTTTAGACATATCGACCTGAAGGTTCGATTTATCCAAGATACGCATAACCACTTTTTCACCAAATAGCGTTGGACAAACACTGACACGAAAATCCACATCCTGCTTGTTGCGAAGCCGAACTTTCAAACGACCATCTTGGGGACGTCGCCGCTCAGCAATATCCATCCGACTCATGATCTTCAATCGACTGACAATCGCTCCAGCGGCACCTTGTGGTGGCTGGGTTTTCTCGACCAAGGTCCCGTCCACGCGAAAACGAACACGAAAACGAGTTTCATAAGACTCGATATGAATATCTGAGGCGCGAGACTTAATGGCATCTTCCAACATGGCATTAACGAACTTTACAACCGGGCCGTCATCGACACTTGCAGAATCATCAAGAAGCTCAGCCTGGTTATCAGCACTGACCTTATGGAAGTCATCAACATCTTCCATCTCGGACATGATGCTGGTAATACGTGAGCCCTGTGACGAGCCATAGTACTTTTCAATGGCCGCATTAATAGAAACTTCAGAAGCGACCACCATTTCGATCTTCATTCTGGTCAATAAAGCAAGGTCGTCCTTCGCATAGATGTTTGATGGGTCCGCAAAAGCGACAACCAAGGAGTTTCCAGCTTTAGACACAGGAATAACGCTATACTTCTCACAGACTTTGCGGTTCATTAACTTAATCGCTGATTGATCGATTTCAAACTCACGAAGATCAACTGTCGGGACTTCGAACTGCTGACCAAGAAACTCAGCCAGATCTTTTTCATTCACATAACCCAAGCTCACCAAAGCGGATGTTAAACGACCACCTGATTGCTTTTGTTCTCTACGCGCCTTATCTAATTGATCGACATCAATCAGATTTTCGCGGACAAGTAATTCACCTAGGGCCTTTTTCGCCGACATATCTGCAGACCTCCCAATCCCATAAACATATCGACAATTTCAGACGCAAACTGAAGTTCATCAACCAATCTGGTCGAAGACAATGGACTTGATTTAGGTCTAGGGAAGTTTCAATCTTCTTCGCTAGAAGCCGCATCTAAAGCAGGCTTCAGCTGAGCCATATATTTATCCACGGACAATTTCTTACCGGTGATCCAGTTCACCCAAACCAGATCCGAACAACTCGCAAACTGGTACCCACCTAAGGTCGGGATCTGAATGGCCTCGGCTTCCTGTAGAAGCGGCGTCACGGGAGGAATCATTGATAGATCACAAACCAACCCCGGCCTCATCAAGAAGTTAAAGAAATACAGCTCGGGCAAAAGTTCATTTGATTTGATATAAGGGGTCGTATTGATAATGACTGAATAGATTCCCGGCAATAACACCAACTCATCTTTGGGAACAAAGTTAAAAGTCACATCGAAGTAAAACCGCTTAAAGTCCTCGATCATGGCTCGACCTTGCTCGTCAAACGCAGAAGCAATGCTGACCTGGCGAAACCCTAACTTCACAAAAGCAGCGCATGCAATTCGTGCGGCGGCTCCTGACCCAACCACAAGCAATGCCCCACTTAGATCCACTGATTCGCCACGCCTATTTAGAAACTCTTGTATTCCGTGAAAACTCGATGACCGCAGCCACCAGTGATTCTCTTGTTTGACGAGGCTATCAGCTGACTTCAGAGTCATCATCGTTGAAGTAATCATTTCGTGGTGTTCGCAGGCAATTTCACCAAAAGGTGGACCAATCCGAATCTGGTCAAACTCGTTTTGACACCTCTGAAGCTCATCAGCAAACGTCTCGCTGTTCGCACTCACGTAGGTCAGTTCATTTTCAATTCCGCTGGAAGTCATAAATTGGCTTAGGCAGTCAAACCGAACCTTATTGACCTCCTTTGCCAAAACAGCCCAGCGAATCATTGGTGTTTCTTTCTCGCCGTCTCTAAATCAATTCCTATTTGCTGAATCAACTGATCCACAGACTCGAATTTCATTTCCGGTCGAAGAAAATCTAAAAAATCGATTTGAATCTGCTCACCATAAATGGACTGATCATAATCCAAAATCAACGTCTCAACCTTCGTCGGCCAGCCCGACCCTTTATCACGGAACGTCGGGTTAATACCTACGTTGGTGACTGACGGCATGACAGTCCCCTGCACCCAAGTCTTCGTTAGATAGACCCCATAGCCAGGACTAAACGTCACTGTTGGTTGGATGTTCGCTGTCGGTATTCCAATACTTGCACCACGGCCTTCACCGCGGACGACTGGCCCACGCAGATAGTAGGGCCTCCCCAAAAGTTGGGTGGCCTCCCCCACTTTGTGATCACGAAGAGCCTGACGAATTCGAGAACTCGAAATCACATGTGACTCATCTTCCACCGGAGGAACGACGTGAACTTCTACACCAAACTCATCCCCCAGCAGCTGCAAGGTCTTACTAGAGCCCTCTCGCCCTGCGCCAAATGCAAAATCATAACCGACAACCAAAGCCTGAGCCCCGTATCGCCCGATCAACTGGTTACAAAAGAATTCCTTAGCTGTCTGGTGTGCGTAATTTTGATCAAACTTTTCGATAATAACTTCATCCGCCCCCAGCCGTAGCGCGGTCTCTTCCAGGTCATCTAGATCAAAAAGTTTATGTACTTCCCGATCGGGATGAAGGACTTGGACAGGATGAGGATCGAAGCTCATAACAGCCGCCGAGCATGAATACTTTTCGCGAAGATCCAGTAATGTTTTCAACAGCACTTGGTGGCCACGATGAAGCCCGTCAAAGTTCCCAATTGTTATCACACGTTTATCTGACATTAGTGGCTCTTCGTTCTACCTATGAATCATCATACTTCAGCTTGATACTTAGGCAAAGATTGAAAAAAGTTCGCTTTGCTGTTACATGGTGTCAGTGAGCGAGTCTGGCGTCAAATTCCTATCGGANTACAAACATAAAATTCTTGCTGGATACCGAAGCCGAAAAGGCATCTATGGCCGAGCTTTGCTTGCCTTCATCGTCGGCCTCGTCTTTCTNTTCTTTGACTCACCCAAGCCCTTTGATTTCCGCTTTAAGCTTCGTGGCGCCCAAAAAATCGAAAAAGACATCCTTATCGTCACTGTCGGCCGTAACGAATGGAGCCGGTTTACACGCCGACAAACCTCNTGGGTTCCGACCGTCGACGAAGGACACTTCGTCGATGACACCTACTATTGGGACCCTGACCTTTGGGCAAGGCTGTTTCGAGTGCTTCTTAAAAACGGTGTTACAGCCGTCGGCCTNACCTTCGAGTTCCCCTCGCCTCTGATCCAAGACTCAAGGCTTCTCAACTTACCTTCGCTTTCGGACAATCGAATTCTTTGGAGCACACCAAACAACCCATCCTTCCCTTATGGCACCGGCTTGGCCTACCCAATTATCACCGGGGCGACTTCGAACGATTTTAAGCCGGATGACGATGGAGTCATTCGCCAATTCATGTCATCCACTTCGTCGATGCCACATATCGCGCAAGCCCTGGCTAAGAAAAAAGGGATCCAAGCCAATCGCCAAATATGGGATATCAACTATCGCGGCCCACAGAACACCTTTCCTAGCGTTAGCCTCAGTGATGTTCTAAGTTCGAGGGTTCCAAAAGAACTGTATGAAAATCGGCTTGTGATCATTGGCCTTAAAGACCAAATCCAACATCGATTTCAAACCCCTTTGGGCCCGTTAAACCGCGCCGAACTGACCGCTAATGTCGTCGATAACATATTGCACGAAAGGTATATCACGGTTTTACCTTCGTGGTTCTACGCCTTAGGCCTATTTGCGTTCTGCTTACTCATGGTGTTCGCCATTTTCACCTATCCACAATTTGTCGCATTGGTCGTTTTGGGTTGGACAATCACTTTGATCGTCGCAGCCTCCCTTTGGATTTTTGACAGTTTCTATATTTGGGTACCAATACTTTCACCCATCGCTGTCGGCGTNATTGGCTACATCATATTCATCAGTTACCGCCTATCACTTCGTGATTACCAAAAGTGGGAGCTTGAAAAGCAAAAGCGTTACTATCAAGAAATTGAAGAACTAAAGACAAACTTTATTAGCCTAATCAGTCACGACTTAAAAACTCCCATCGCAAAGATCCAAGCCATTTGCGATCGAATGATGGTTTCTGCTGAAAACAAAAAACTAAGCCCAGACATCGAAAGCCTTCGAAAAGAAAGCGAAGAGCTTCATCGCTACATTCAATCGATTTTGCAAATCACTCGAGTCGAATCCAGAAATGTAAAGCTGGACATCGACACTGCGGACCTAAACGAATTGGTCGAACGCACGGTCAGCTACCTTGGCGGATTGGCGCAAGCAAAACGCATCGACATCACTTTAGACTTAGAGCCCATGTTCTTAACAGAAATGGACAGCCACCTTATCCAGGAAGTTATTCTGAATATGATTGAAAATGCCATCAAGTATTCTCCTGAAGGGAGCCGCGTTCAACTACGNACCTTTGAGATCGACGATATGGTTGTNTTGCAAGTCAGTAATTCAGGNGCCCCNATTCCAGCTTCTGAACAAGCCAAGGTCTTCGACAAGTTCTATCGAGCCAAAGCGTCTGAAAAGTCTTCAAAAGGGACNGGCCTAGGNTTGTTCTTAAGCCGATATTTTGTCGAGTTGCACCAAGGATCATTAAATCTGGTGTCTTCTGATGAACAACAGACCATTTTTGAGCTAAANTTACCCACCGAGATTCAATCGACCTCGATTGAACCACCCCCTGTTCAAGGAGAAAGCGTCCTATGAGCCAAGATATCGTAAATGTACTTATCGTTGATGACGANGCCGAACTGCGCAAGTCCCTNGCCGCCGTCCTGTCTTCTCANTTACCNGNCCTTTCNTTTTCAATTTCNGAAGCATGCAACGGCAAGCAAGCCTTAGACGCAATTGACAGCGCCTCGTTTGATCTTGTTTTGATGGATGTCCGCATGCCAGAGATGGACGGACTCGAAGCCCTCGAAGAAATCAAAAANCGTGATCCAAGAGTCTTCGTCATGATTATGACCGCTCATGCGAACTTTAAAGATGCCGTGGAAGCCATTAAGTTTGGCGCCTATGACTACATAGAAAAACCCGTTCAACCTGAAAAATTAAAAGAAGTTGTAACGAAAGCTCTTGAGACACGCCAAATGGTTCAAGACNTATCCATTTCTAGCCCCATCTTTGATGACGACATTGANTCTAAGTTCGTTGGTGATTCCCGCAAAATGCGTGAAGTGTTCAGCTTGATCTACAAACTGAGCCACGTTGACACAACCGTACTTATTCGTGGTGAAAACGGAACAGGCAAAGAACTTGTCGCAAAAGCAATTCATTACAACTCGCCTCGAAAGCACGGCGAGTTCATTGCCATCAACTGTGGAGCGATTCCTGAAAACTTGATTGAATCCGAATTTTTCGGCCACGAAAAGGGTGCTTTTACCGGTGCGATCAGTCGAAAAATCGGAAAGTTTCAATTAGCAAACAAAGGGACGATCTTTTTAGACGAAGTCGGAGAACTGCGCCCCGAAATGCAAGTTAAACTTCTTCGCGTCCTTCAAGAACGCAAGTTCACACCGATCGGTGGAAACCGAGAAGTTCGAACAAACGCACGGATTGTCGCAGCGACAAACCGAAACCTTGAAAAGATGATTGAGGACCGCGAGTTTCGGGAAGACTTCTTTTACCGCCTGAACGTCATGCCTATTTTCTTGCCTCCTCTTCGTGAACGAATCGAAGATCTTCCACTACTGATCAGTCACTTCGTTAAGAAATTCTCGACAAAGTATTCCCGAGATATACTGGGTGTTGAAGATGAGGTTCAAGAGACCTTGAAACGGTACGACTGGCCGGGCAACATTCGAGAGCTTGAAAACGTGATCGAACGTGCCTTCGTCGTCGAGACGGCCGACCGCATTCGCGCAGCAAGCCTGCCTGAACATTTGGTGGACTCAGCTGAACATCGTGTTGAAATCCCGATCGGCCAACAGTCCTACCGCGGCCCCTTGGACTTCGATCAATTCAAAGAGCAATCTGAAAAAGAGTTCATTCTTCGCGCCTTAAAGGCCAACAGCGGTCGAATCAACAAAACGGTTGCGGAAGCAAATATTCCGAAAAACACCCTGCTTCGTAAGATTAAGAAATATGAAATCGATGTAAAACAAATCGTCGAAGAAGCCCAAAGCCAGTAGCCGTGACCAGCCCTTGCCTACAAAAGCCCCATCAGCCATAGTGTGATGGGGTCAGTCCGTGCTGTCGAAGTTTTTGACAGCTTTGAAGGGTTTATAACTAACAAGCTTTCAGCCCACATTCTTCCCAAAACACGGGAACTTTTCGATATATTTTGTCGGGACACCCCCTGATAAATTGAGGAGCCGCGAATGATCAAAGCACTTCGGGTTATTGCTTCCACAGCACTAACTTTACTACTAGTAACGCCGCTAGTAGCAGGTACCAACCGGTGCCCCGAAGCCTTTGCAACCTTCCCAACCGAACTCAATAATTCACTTCGAAAAATAAAGCAAAAGCTCAACTCTTACCCTCTGCTACCCGTCTACGCTCCGAAAGAGCCCCTTCAAGGTGCGAACCAAATGAAAGCCCGCGTCTTGTTCACGCTGATCGACGACGCCTTTTCACGATTTAAAACCAAGTACCCAGACCTAGCTGTCTACCAAGGACCGCAACGACTTATCGAAAACATCCAGATCATTCAATCGGGAGATGATAGCGGGCCTGTCATTCAATTCGTTCAACTTGCTCGAAGTCCTATCGGAGGAATCCAATTGGATGTTTCACGCTTAACTAGCATGTCCAGGCCGGAACTTTCTGAGCTTAGCACAAAGCTACTCAACCAGCTTATCGTGCTTGCAAACCCCAACCAGATAGATCCCAATGGTGACCGTCTAATATCGACGGACCCACAACCCGCCGAAGAGCTTCTTTATATCGTTCAAAGCTTAACTCGTCGCACGGCTTTTTCTCGTCCACCAGCCATTAGAGATTGGTCGGCTAGCTCTGAATCCATCACAAACAGCCTCCGCATCGAATTTTCATCGGTTCTGGATTCAAGCCTTGTACTGCACCGGATTCAAGTTTTTATCCAGATCGCAAAGACTTTGAACGACGCTCTTCTGCAAGTCGAAAAGGTCATTCCAAAGTCACGGATCGTCGCATTTCTTCCTGAAGCGATCCGTTTCGAATTTATGGTGTCGCCGGTCAAAGTCCAGCAGTCACGACACACCCTAACCCTACACGGCGACAGTGAAGCCCCATCACCTCAATACATTCAACTTCGTCGCGAAATTTTAAAAATTTTTAGATTGATCTAACGTGAAAGCACGGTTCCTAACGCCTGTATCACAGGCTGAGCTGACAATGCTTTCATGCACTCATGAGTCCCAATGGGACAGACCTTCTGACCGTGAAGCCCACAAGGACGACACTCAAGTGGCTGCTGCACCACGATCGAGTTCTTCACCCAAGGCCGATATCCAAAAGGCAGAACCGTAGGCCCAAACACACTAACAATTGGCAACCCGGCACTGGCTGCCAGATGCATCGACCCACTATCATTCGCGACCAAAGCCGACGACTGGCGCATTAACAGATGTGTTTCAAATAGGCTGGTCTCACCCGCAATAGACATCGCATTGGGAACAGAGTTGGCAAGACGCTGACACAACTCACTTTCCGCAGGACTCCCGATAAAAGCAACCGGTCGATCTTTGCTAACAGCTTTCGCAACGGCAACAAAGCCTTCTTCGGTCCACTTCTTGGTTTCCCAGACACTTCCTGGCGCCATTAACACGGGCCCCTGATTTAAACTTGGGTACTTAGACAATAAGTGGTCAAAGCCCTCTGTTGTTTGCACCCTGGTTTCACTGGTTACATCGAGAGACGCCCAGTCCGGAATTCCAACATCAAAAAAATCATAGGTGTTCTGAGTCGAAGGATTCGTTAGTCCTGTATCTAAGTTTTGATAGGCCGTATTCAACTGAGGGTCAATAGCTCGTAGTAACGAGAACTGACGAAGCGAGTCCGGAAGACTTTGATCTCGCCGAACCGTTTTCGAATAAACCAATCGACTCCACCAGGCTGTATCGAACCCTATTTTTTGGTTGGCCTTCAGCCCCCACACCAACAACTGACTACGAGTCGATTCATGCGGTGAAAACACGGCTTGATATTCGATATCCTTCAGCTGCCGAAACACCTTCGCCCGTTCTTCGGGCTGCGATTTATCAATTTCAAATACACGGTCTACGAAGGTCAGTTTTTCAAAAAAACCCTTCAGCCCTTTGCGGACTAACAGAATCACGGGAGCACTAGGAAAATAACGATGAACCCCACGGTAAAGTGGAATCCCTAGGAGACCGTCTCCAATAAAGGCCGTTTGGTTGATGAGGACTGGTTTCGCCATAAGTTTTGCTCGAAGCCCTTTTGGACGGAATCTACAACTTCTGAAAAGTTGACCTGATCATAGCACATGGTCACTTTATGACAATCTCTCTTCCAGCACGGCCCACACGTCGCCTGACTCAACACCTTTACACCACGATCAAACAGCTCAATCTCATGGGCGCATGTCGGNCCAAACCAAGCGACAACCCACTTTTTCAAACCGATGGCCATATGCATTCCTAGGCTGTCGCCAGAAATAACCGTATCACAAGCCTGCATACTCACCAGGCCGTCACGCAACCCATCGTTTGTCGGTGAACAGATCACATCTAAATCTTTAGCNATCTGCTGGTTNCGTTCCGTTTCAGCNGGACCACCTAACAACACAACCTGCACATTCAGGGATTGCTTCAATTGACTAATCAACTGACGATGCCCCTCGATACTTAACTTCTTATANGAAATCACATCCGCGCAACCGGTGTTAATACCAACCAAGGCTTGATGTNTTCCCAACCATTTCTTCCTTCNAANTTTTGCGTAGTCGTTTTCAGTTTCAGTCAACTTCAAGATATATTCATAGCTACGATCAAACGGAAGCTCCATGGCTTCAGTCAACAGCTGCAATTCTGTCTTTTTATTTTCAAAAAACTTTAACTGGTCGCTTAAACCGACTTCCCAAAGTTCCCGCGCNGACTGGGTCGCAGGCAATATGGCGCCAGAGCGACGATCGACACGAAATCCAAAAAGAAGCGAGTANCTCAAGCGCCCAAGTAAGCCGCCNGTTTCCAGTGACTTATCAAAATTGAATACCACGTCAAATTGAAGCGCTTCCANCTGAAGNAAACCNACCTCATCCAAGGTTACAACCCGATCGATACGCGGATTATTTTTCAACAAAATATGACTTGGAGCTTTGGTCAGCCAGGTCACATGNGCGTTGGGNTATTTTTCATGAATNGAGTGCAGCAAGGCCGTGCTTCGAAGAACTGACCCCATAGCTTCAAGAGAAACGACCAGGATCCGATGCAGTGGAACCGAACGAAAGGCACAGGACTGATTACAGTTCAGTGATTTACCGCAGGGTTTGTAGCCAGAAAAATGTCGACAATGAATCTCTGCCATAGTGTTTAGTGTATTACAGCCAAATGGTGTGCCGCAAAAATCAGCCAAAAACCCGCCAGGATCAGGACTTTTTGCCTGTGGTAGAAACCCCTCTAAAGCGAATTTTGACTGGNGCCTCAGGCCAGTCACTCTGTATGATAGGCCCTCCCTGCACTTCGAGAGGCCTATGACGACCCCCAAACAAGCACCTAGCCAACGATGGAAAGAGGTCCTAGCCATCGCTTGGCCACTGATTATTGCCAACAGCTTTTGGAACCTTCAGCTGACCATTGATCGTGTCTTTNTAGGCCANTACTCGACGGATTCCCTTGGTGCCGCCATGGCCGTGATGGGCGTCTTTTGGGTNCCAATGGCACTTCTGCAACAGACAGCTGCCTACTCGACAACCTTTACGGCTCAATATCTCGGGGCAAAACAAGAAAAAAATGTCGGCCCCGCTGTCTGGCAGTCCATCTACCTCAGTTTATTAGGTGGCCTTGCTATGATGACCCTATACCCCATGTCGCGATCCATGTTCGAACTTTTTGGTCACTCNTCGAATATGATTCAGCTTGAAACCGAATACTTCCAAGCNTTGTTATTTTCAGGGCTCCCTACTGCCGTCGTGGCTGCTATTAGTGGTTTCTATACCGGCGTGAATAGGACTCAGATGGTGATGTGGATTAATGGGACCGGGCTCATCGCAAACGTTTTGTTGGACTATTTGCTTATATTCGGAAATGCCGGATTCCCTGAGCTTGGGATCAGTGGGGCGGGCTACGCCACCGCAGGTGCAAACGTCGTCGCGGCTATTTTCGCAGCTGTTGTCATTTACCGTTCGCGCGACAAAGAAAAGTATGGCTTCTTAAAAGGCTGGGCCTGGAACCCAAACCTGGCNAAAAGGTTCTTACGCTTTGGAATTCCCAACGGCCTTCAATTCGCCTTAGAAGGAATGGCATTTACAGTCTTTTTGATCTTAATAGGACGTTTCGACAACGGAGATGTCGCTTTGTCGGCAAGTTCGATCACCGTGACNATTCTATTGTTAGCCATCCTCCCCCCGATGGGTGTTGCTCAGGCGGTCTCTGCCCGCGTGGGACAATTCCTTGGCGACAACCGTCCTGACCGAGCCGAAAATTANGTCTGGACGGGAATTCAGATAAACCTAAGTATTATCTTCGTCGTCGGAGCCAGCTTTCTTCTGCTCCCCGAGTTCTACACATCNTGGTTTGCCAACGACTCGGACCCGCTGAAGTGGCAAAGCGTTCAAGGCCTGGTCCCGACNCTGTTGGGGTTTTGCGCTGTTTTTGCGATGTTCGATGCCGTAAACCTCCAATTGTCATTTGCCCTACGAGGTGCTGGTGATACCCAGTTTGTTTCTGCTGTCGCNTTAATTGTGCCCTGGCCAGTCATGGTGCTACCGACTTGGCTAAGTGCTAAATGGGCAAATGCTCTTTACTGGAGCTGGGGATTTTGCGTCCTTTACGTGGCGGTCTTGACCGGCATCTACTACATCCGGTTTCGACANGGAAAATGGCGGAGCATGAGAGTGATCGAAACNGCTGAAGCCTAAATCGATCACTTCACAGGAGCNACAATCTTCTTTCCGGGCTGATAGTCGCTGATTTTTGNGATNAAGCTTCCAATTTTNATTTCGATTTCNATTTTCGTCAGAAGCTTTCGTTCGTCTGCGCCAACCCATATAAAAACATCACCAACCGGCTTAAAGGTTCCGTTGACGGTAAATTCCATCTTCATCTTATAAGCCTCNATCGACCCAAGCTTGGTANCAACNGGCTCTTTTGCAAGCACCGTCCCTTTGACCATNATGTTCTTACCTTCATCCGCCACNGGGAATTCAAACACTTTTCCAACTTGATGGTCTATCGTACGAATATAAAACATCGCACTAATCACGTTCTGAGCATGTGGGAACATGTCCCACTCAATATTTCGTTCTTTGGGTTTCTTTCCCTTGCGAACTTTCTTTTCCCAGAATCGAGCTTTATTGGTTTTCCGATCAAAAAACGACCGGCTTTCACTCAGCTTTTTCGATTCCTTCGCGTGAACCTCTAGGTTAAAAGGGTCCAAGTTCACCGGGTCGACGTAACACTCAGTCAGGTTATCTACCTTGTAAAACCAGTTAAATACCGAGGCCGTCTTCAACCGTGCCTCGAAGTGCATAGCCTCTTCCCCTTGAACCTTTACCATCGGTTTAACACTCATGAAGATGTTTCCAGCTTCTATATTCAGATAACTAACATTCAAGGTGATGACTTCGCCAATACCAAATGGATTAAAAACAGGCGCTTTCCCAATGGGCACTGGAATCTTGTTACTCGACTGTGTTTCTTCGATCACATCTACCGCCGTTGACGATTTCTTAGGTGGCTTTGCTTCGGGCTTTTTGTCTGCCTTCGGTACTGACGTATTAACCTGTGGCTTTGGGGATTCAACCTTTTTTTTGGGTTGTGGGGACTTCTTGTCCAAGNCGGTCTTTACTGGCGCCACATCGTTTTTCTCAACAGTCGTGACGGGCGGGACATCACTCTTTGGCNNNTCTTNAACGGCCGGCTCTGGCTCAAGCTTTTCAACAACAAGTAGTTTATCGTACTCGTCATTTTTNCTCAGGTCTTCGCCCTTGAACTCCAAAAACTTGGTCGCACAACCGAATAGCCCTACTACAATAAGACTTTGTACCGCCCAAAATGTCCTTCGCCCCACATTCATAACAATCATGATAATCTATTGTAGGGATTGGCGCCGCTATCTATCCGCCCCTCTCGACCAAGGGCGTGACGACCAANTAGAGGCCTCGGAAAACAGAGTTAGCTCTCTTAAAGTGANAGGCCGGTNTTTTTACTAACAAGNCTCCAAAANGCCGCGTGGTTATCGCTTGGCTTCATTTCTAAATCGACACTGTGTAGCTCAAAAGGGATTTCCAAACCAGATAACTTAACAAGATCTTTTGCTGTACATAGGACCGGGACAGACTTCGACAACTCAGATTTAACCTGATCTAAATCTTGTTGTCCAAACCGATGGTGATCGGGAAACTTAAAGTGCTGAATGACCTTCTTACCCAGCTGGNTCTCTACACCAGCTTGAAAAGCAGCTGGATTTCCCAAAGCTGACAAAAGGTAAACATCACTTGAATCCACCCCTTCAGCAGTCATGTGTGAGTCCGTAACTAATTGTAAAACTTTGGGGCGCAAGTAACTGCGACATAAGGACTGAACGGCATCAGCGTTCGTCGCAAAATCCTTTTTTGTAAATACAGCAACATCCGCTCGCTCTAGNGAAGACAGGGGCTCGCGTAAACGGCCAGCCGGCAGGACCTGATATTCCTTCAANGGTCGCGACAANTCCAATAGGCATAAATTCAGATCTCTCTCGACAAACCGGTGCTGAAAACCATCATCCAGTACAANCACACTAGGGCTAAATACCTCTAGCATGTCCCGTATNCCCTGNTCTCGTTTTTCCGACACCCAAACCTCAACTTCAGGAAGCTGAGTTTTCAACATGAAAGGCTCGTCACCGAAAGTTCGTGCTCCATCGGGATGGTCTGCTTCGACACGAAGTGAGCCTCTTGTATTCCGACCGTANCCNCGTGACACGATGGCAACCCGTTGAGACTTCGCCAAAAGCTCACGACACAACCAAAACGTAAAGGGTGTTTTCCCGGTCCCACCAACAGATAAGTTCCCGACGCTGATCACCGGGACTGGTGCTCGATAAGACTTAATCAAACCCGCTTCAAAGCCAAAGTTCCTAACGCGGGCAACCTGTGAATAAATCCAACTTAGAGCCATACGGTACCCTAGGACTCAACCCGTTCATACTCACGCAAGGCCGACGCAACACGCTCAGTGACACCTCGGTCACCAAGTCGATACCGGGCTTGAGCCAGCTCAGACTTCATTTTAGAAGCAACCCCTTCATCATACAGTAAAGGTAAAACCGCATCACATAATGCCACAGGGTTCGCCTCTTCCTGAAAAAACTCAGGGGCCACGACCTGACCCAAAACCAGATTGATCAAACCAAAAGTTTTGTTTTTAACCAGTCGCTTTGCCAGGAAGGCTGTTAAACCGTTCATTCGATACATGATCACCATGGGGACTTCCATAAGACCAACCATCAATGTCGCAGTTCCCGAAGCTGAAATCATCGCATCACAAAGCTGAATCATATTAAAGGGATCATCCTTCATCAGAATGATCGGCAAGTCATACTCACCCAGTTTGGCGCGAAGTTGATCCACATCCAGACCGGGAGCGGCCAATAGTGCTAGCCGAGTGTTCGGCTGCTTACGAAGAACCTCTGCCGCTGCTTGTAGCTGCACGTCTAAGTGATGCCCCAGTTCCGAACGTCGACTGCCGGGCATCAGCCCCAATAGTCGCTCATTGTCCCCAATCCCAAGTTTCGCTCGCCGTAGCTTACGCTCTTCTGCCGAAAACTGACCTCGGTCTACTTCGTCTAATAGGGGGTGCCCAACAAAATCAACAGGGACGTCGTACTCTTTGTAAAAGGACTCTTCAAAAGGAAATAAA
>NYZX01000119.1 GCA_002686065.1 Pseudobdellovibrionaceae bacterium
CCCCGCCGATGAATTTCGAGCCGACCCAACAACATATAGGTCGTCACTGACCAAGCTAACAAGGTTCAGGTTTTCTTCGATGACTGTCGTATCAGGACGATAGACAACCTTCGAGCTCATCTCGTCAAACAACTGCTGCATTTGTTTCTCGGCGGCCACGAACGGTATAGCTGATACCAAACTTTGCCCCTTCCGGGAAACAATGTCCGAGACCAAAGGCAGATAGGCCTGTGGAATATACCGACCTTCTGGTTTATATTCACCGGCGGTTTGATCGCCGGCACGTCCGCCCAACTGATCAAGCTGATTAAAAATGGCGTCAACGGCCAGATTATCGGCCGCTCCAAGTTGAGCCCAACTTCCAAAATGCAAAGCAGCAAGTAGCGAAGACGCGACGTAAAATTCGGCGTTTCTTTGCGCGTACTCTAGGGTGTCAGGCTGAAGCATCTGCACCACGCGTAGCTGAACGCCTGGATGCGATAGACTGTCCTCGCTTGAGGCAGCCAAGACGCCCCAAAAGGTTCCGGGACCTATCTGTAGCGGCAAATCCTTCGACTCACTTGGCTTTAAGCCAACTTCAAGAAACTCATCTAAGATAAGGCGGCGAACAACCTTTGCGCCTTCTTTGACTTCCACGATTCGCTCGGTGATCGGGTAGCTCTCATAGTGTTGCTTTTCACCGGGAAGAACTGTCTTAGTCGGGTCAAAATATAAAACCAAGCAGGATTGCGCCGACGGGGGTCGCTTCTCATGTAGTTGTGGTAACCCGCGAAGTTCAACGCGGATAGTACTTTTTGGATCAATGTAAAGCGGGTCAGGCCGCCCTTTGCCAACTTGCTCGATGGCCATACAGTCGTAAATATCCTGCTGCGCCATCAAGACTTCTGTGGTGCTTGAGTCCAACAATGCCGGGTACAACAGCTGAACTGGGTCTAAAAGTAGAGCGTCGACGTCCGGATTCAAGGCGTACTCAAACCCCTTGGATTGCTTTAAATCTGCAACATAGGTAGTCAGTAGGTCCGTCGCTCTTCCGTATTGCTCGGGGTCAGCCTGTTTGATCGTGGCGCTCACAAGTGGCGCCGCTTGGGACAACACACGAAGACCAAGCAGCCGCTGCCTTCGCTGACGGTCTTGATTTAGGTCACGCAAATATCCCTCAGCCGTCATATCAACCACGTCATAAACATGCGATAAATACGCTGAGTGCAACTGCTTCACAATCGGAGACTGAACAATCATCGGCTCGCTATTCGTCACAGCCTGTACGAAAACCTTTTCATTTAGCAGACGAACTTGTCGAAATATATCTAAAGCCGTTTGTGCATCTTCAAAGGCAATGTCCGCTTCATAGGCCCCTTGATCTGAACGATACATATCTTGTGATGATCCACCGACATCGTTGATCAGCTTGACCACGCGCCCTTGATCCACAGATTCCTCAATAGCCTCAACAGCAAACGATACAAGGTCCTGATACTTTTTTGGAAACTCTAAGGCATTAAAGTAATCGACATCACTTTGGGACCTAAAAACGATCTCGTAACCTGAGGCCAGTAATCGGTAGTCATTATAGCCAGGAATTCGCTCCCACTTCTGTGAAGTCGCAATAGCTTTGTCATATTGCTCTTTGGATTTCGGCAGAATCCGGAAGGCCAAGGGGGAATCAAAAAGACGTGAGGACAATTCGTCTTTCGTTGCTACCCGAGCTGTCGGGTCGACCACGAAGTCAGCCCCTTGCCCTTCATAGGGCTTTCGCTGTCGCAATCCCGCGATCTCTTCCGATAGCTTCTTTAAGCGGGCCATATCTTCTTTTGATAGCTTTTCGTTCTTTTTTAACTTTTCCAGAAGCTTTTTATCTTCTTCNGCCTGCTTCGGGTCNGCCGCAGCGTTGACTTGGGCAACAATCTCAATGATCTCTTGCTGAGCATCGACATCAACCGGCTGTTCGTCTTCGGTCACCTCTTGAAAAGCCTGTTCAAGCATCTTTGATAGATCAGCTTCTTCCTCAACCGAGTCTTCTTCTGGATCGGCAGGTTCTTCATCTTCGACAACCACTTCAGCTTCTAAAGTCAGGTCACTATCTAANNTTTCTTGCTCTTCNAAAGGCGTCGAAACAAGGTAAGGTTCCGTTCCAAAATTGTACCCAGCCGCCGATAGCTCCGTAGATTCAAATTTCCTATCTGGNGTCGGCATCCAATACTGCCACCAACTGGATTTGTATTCNACNGTAGGGGTNGCNTGTGATGACAGCATCAATANATCTGACTTTTTCGTTTTTCCAGGCTGTTCACCACCGTTTAACCAAGCATAAGTGAANAGATGAGGTGAATAGATATTCGCCTCAATGTCTTCAGCGAATAANGTCCGTCTTGAAATCAAGTGTAATACAACCTGACGTCCATCATAACGGTCATGAATCAANACTGGNTCAATATGGTTGTTAGCTAACAACACACCCAGCTGCCCAGGAAGNTCCTTATGCCAGTTGTTTTCATAAATCAACGAAAGNAGCAATAGACTTATCGCCGCAGGGCTACCAGATTTTGAGTANAAAATACCGTAAGGGTGAGGCTGATCGAACTGCACTCTTTCAAGGGTCGCTTTCTGAATAGTATTCAGCCGATCATTTAACTGCTCAAGCCATTGATCGCCACTGGCCTGGCCACGATGACGTCGCTCGAAGTTCTTGTCCCCACGCTGAATCGTTTCATTCAACTTGGCAAGGCGATCCTGAATGTTCCGAGACAACATCGGCCGAATCACAACATGAGGNCTTTTCGACGGCACGTGCTGTCCAAAAAGCTTATAAAGCGAGGGCTCGGACCGCTCNGACAAGTCAGCGAAATAGGTCATCACAGAAAAGTAGCTTTGAAAGCTCAANCCCTCTTCAGCGATTTCTTGAAGATACTTGTGATCAACACGCCATTGAATAGGCTTTCTTTCGCCCTGCTCACCATAGGCCCACTGAAAACCCACCGGTAGCTCTTTAAGGTCCCACCGAAGAACATCATAATGTTCCCACACCAAGGAATCTTCAACCTTCTTAGGCGTCATGCGCCGAGCGTAAAGCTCGGAAGGATCAGACACCTCTACAGCAAAAGCCGAGTTCCATAAAAAGGCAGACAGCAATACAAGTCGGTTAAATCGATTCATAGATCTTTAAAAATCCTAGTTCTTAATATTAAACCGAACCTGGTACCCCATTTCAGTGGTGATACCATTNTTGTAAGCCGCTTTCATTGAACGTANATAGCTTTCTGGAAGCTGAATACTGTTCAATGCACGCTCAACAACACGTTCAGTGTTTTTCATCACAATCGCGTAATCTGGATCATTTGGTGAAATCCGTCGCCCGGCACGCGTCACGAAGCCACTTTCATACCTTGAGTCACCCGGGTCGTAGTCAGGCAAAACTTTGACGTTCACAAACTTCTCAGAGGATGTGTCGAACTGGAAAGTATAGTANACGACACCTTCNAGCTTTTTATTTTGCATTTCTATCGGGTATTCCAACGACAGAACCGCCTTTAAAGACCGGTCCATATCGTCAACAATACGAGACGTCACTTGAGCAACACTTAAAGCCGCGGCTTGCTGACCCTGCTGGGCCGCCTGAGCCTGAGCTTCGCGCGATTGCTGCTGAGCCTGCTGGCTGCGTTGCTGAGATTGACTAATATGTTGCTGCAAGGCTGCACGCTCGGCATCGGCTTGTCTTTGCTTGTCGGCCTGTTGTCGCTGTTGCGCTTGCTGCCGCATATTGTTCAGCTCATTTTGTAGCCGCTGTTGCTCGGCCAAATTCGATTGGCGCAACTGCTCGGCCGCCTGTTCAGCTTTTTGGCGTGCAGCCTCTAACTGAGCACGCTGCTGATCCACTTGGCGCTGTCGCTCGGCTTCACGTTGCTCATTCAGTTGACGCTGACGTTCAGCCTCGGCTTCAGCCAACTTGCGAAGTCGCTCTTGTTCTTCTTTACGCTTTCGCTCGGCTTCTTCAGCTTCAGCTTCCAAGCGAGCCGCCGCTTCTTCCAATTGTTGCTTCACCCGCTCGGCTTCCGCAATCTCTTGTTCTCGTCTTTGCTTTCTATCTGCTTCGGCTTTCTCTAAATAGCTGGCCAAAGCTTCACGATCATCCTTCGGCTGTTGGTCGTTTGGCTTTGCTGCTGGCATCTCAGTCACAGTTTCCTCGATCGCAGCACGAAGGTTGGCTTGACGTTGATCCACACGATCTTTCGAGTCCGAAATTGACTTGATCAAGCGCTCACGCTCAGTCAACTCACGGTCGTCAGCCGGCTTTTCGTTTTTAGGCGCCGGCTGAGCGACGGGACTTAAAGCTTCAAGCTGCTCGGCTGTGTCAATTTCCACTTGCAGTTCATCTGCGACAGCCTCAGCGGCGTCGACCTCAGCCTCTATGGCTTCCGAACGTTCCGCATGGGCCCAATCCATCAGCTGTGATAAGGTTGTTTTTGACTTGGGGTTGATCTGTAGCTCATCCAAAGCCTCTTGCGGAATAAAGATCGAATCCGAGTCGCTTCGAGGAGGCGGTCGGTCCACAATATCTGGCCGGGTGATGGTCGAGTCCCAACCACCAGTCGCCGTGCTTGGACGAGTTGTTGTATTCACCTCTTGAACTTCAGGCTCAACTTGCGCTGACACCTGAGACCCTTGACTGACCGGTGCAGGTGAAGCCTCAACCGCCGGCTGAACAGGATCACTGACCCCACTTGCCTCGGCAACCGGCTGAGGATCAACTTCGATGGGCCGCTCGGCCGGGACAGGCTCGACGGCCTCTGGCTCTACCACCGGCTGTGAATCGATATCACCTTCATTAAAACTGACGTCGACCTCAACAGAAGCCACCTCAATTTCAATTTCAGTGGGATCCATCACTTGATCAATCTGCATTTCAGGCATGGTCGGCTCGGCTGCCGATTCGGCAGTCATAGCTTGAGCCATAAGCTCTTGTAGCTGCTGTTGCAGTTCTTGCATCTTCTGCATTTCCTGCTCAGCCTGCTGGCGCTGTGCCTCACGCTCTTGGTTGGCGTTTCCGGCGTTGGGATCTTGGTTCGCTATTTCAATAACAATCGGTGGTTCTTCTTCCGGCGGCGTAAGATCTTTCTTATCGTACTGCCAATAGTTGTAGATAAAAAATCCAAAGAACATGATGGCATATGCCGCCACTGTTTCATTTAAATAGTCTTTCCCCGTGCCGCGTCTGGATTGACGTTCGTTCCATATCCGCGCTCGCTGGCGACGCCACATAATGGGGCTGTTTTCGTACTTCCAAAACAAGCCTTTTGCCTCTACACGGGTCTTGCCTTTAGCTTCGTCATCTAAAATTTCTTGGTGCAAACGGTTTGCGACTGACGGCCAATACTTTGACATCACATCGGATGGGCTTAAAGGAGAAGTGTTCGGGGCATTTCGAAAAGTATGCTGATAGTAAGTCCAAAACGCTTCGGTCGCCTCTTTTGATCGAATCCATTGCTCAAAAACCTGGCGTTCCTCAGCGCTTAGCTCCCGCAGAGGCTTGTAGTTGCCAGAATTCAACGACGCGGGAAAATAGGAATTTGAAGGGCTTTTAAACACCTGGCGACAAAGTTGATCGGAATAGGCCGTTGACTGGCCTGCCTGCACAGAGGCTATCGGATAAAAAAATGATGGCATTAAAAACGCCAAGACCAGCGTCAACCGCCCTACCAATTCAGATAGGTCAGCTAGCCGTCTAGACAATGCCTTGAGCATGGGGTACTTCAATGGGCCGTCCTTTTGGTTCAGCCCGCAAGTATTACAAGATCTGTTCCAGATTCTAAACCGTGGGATGTCCAAGTATAATTAAGGACTTAGATGACATCTAAGGCCCTATTTGTCCCTTTAAACAACAACTGAAAGTGTAGAAGAGCTGGTCGATCCTTTCGATATTGTAAAAAGGAACAATTCCCATTTGAGACCTGAACAAAGTGTGGATACTAAGCCACATGAATACATCCGGACTTAGACATCTATTATATGGATACCTGGGGTTCTCTATGCTTCATCGTCAACTTGTAGCAACCATATACCTAGCAGCTTCGTTTTGTCTGATGGCCGCCGCTTTGCCCGAAGGCGCCGTCGCCGGCTCGAAATTTGGTCCAATTAAGAACTATCAACTTGAAGCACAATGGAACTTTGCCCAAACCAACTTCAAAAACGCTATTCCGAAGGTCGAATTTCCTTACCATGATACTTTTGTCGAAGCCTCACGGGAAACAGGAATTCCCTACTCGATTCTTGTTGCTTTGGCTCGTGGAGAAAGTGACTTCCAAGCCAAAGCTTCAAGTCGACTATCCCAAGCAAAAAAGGATAAATACGGGATCACTGGATGCTATGGCGTCATGCAGATATGCTGGCCAGGAACGGCGCAAGAGCTCGGACTTAGCTACGATGAACTTTTTGTTCCCGAGATCAACATTATGGCTGGGGCCGCTTACCTTAGAAAGAAGCTCATCGAATTCGATGGCAATTATTACTTGGCTATCGCTGCTTATAATTACGGTGGGTGCAACGTCAAACGCCAGGTCTTTCAACCACTGCGCGGAGGACGACTTGACTGCCTTTCAGACGCCCCACTAAAGCGCCGAGCTAGCGTGATGTCCGAAGGAGCTCACGGATACTCACAATATATATATGACCACCTTGAGCATGTCGTTGGTTACAGTCAGATCGTTGACGATATCGAGCCAATGACAGCCACCGAACTGGCAAGGGCTTCAGCTGAAATCAGAAGGCATGTCACTCCAACAATGAACTACGGTGACTTTGTTAAAATTCAACTCACGTCTTTTGAATTCTATTACCAAGCTAAACTTGAAGAGCGATCAATCACCAAAGCACTTCATCCCTACTTTGGAAACGAAGTCCACCTTGAGGTCTTCGCCAACCGAAACTCAGACCGCTACACGCTATTGCTTCAAGCGACTGACGAAGAAGACTTAGCAAGAAAGAAAGAAGCCCTTTGCAAAGTCACGCTTTTTTGCTTTAAGTAAGTTTTTGTCAGAGCGGTTCTAAAATTTCGTTTAAAAACTGACTTGTAGGATCTTCACTTCTGCTGCGGGGAACATCGCCCGTTCGTATTAAGTCGAACTGTTATTTTTTCAATCCACCTCTTCAACTTCATCTGCTTTAGTTTTAGCCTCACAAACCGGCAGAATACGTCACACCGTCAAAATAGTATGCATCCTGGAAACTTTGATTGGACTCAGTAATTCCCGTTGCGAAGACTGACTGAATCTTACAAAGTTCAAATCGTAGAACAAAAATCATAGAAAACTTTTGAGAACTTAAAACATGACTCAGAAAGGTCCCGAAATGAAATCAATGACACGTAATAGCCTGTCTGTACTTGCTAAGACGTCGACAGTTACTCTGTCTGCGGTCGTCCTTAGTGCTGGACTTGCTTCCGCTAACCAATCGCCAAGTCGTATTCAGATTCTAGGATCTGCCGACGTCACTGCCTACTCTAGAATGAACGAAGCGGCTGCCACCAAGCTAGGTAGCGACCTAACGGCTAGCTTCGAAGCCCTAGAGCGTGCTTCGATCACTTTCCAGTCTCAAGGCTGTAACATCTCTCAACGCGACGAACAGGTTGCCGTAGAAGGCCCTGGAATGGACGGCGGCGTTTCCGCTGTTGAAGATGGACAAAGCTCTGCTACGCAGCCAAGCCTTTGTGCACTTGCTATCCAAAGCATTGACCAAGCCTTTGGCGAACTTTTAGCTACATTGAAAACAAACGTTCCTGAGCTAACTTCTGAAGCGAAAAAAGTAGCCACTTCAGTTCGTGAAAAGTGGGACCAACGCATGCGTTCTATGAGCCTTGGCGAAATGCAAGACTACATCCTAAACCGTGGCCAAAGCGCTGAAGACAAAGTATCTGACCGCGAGCGACTCAACGACCAAAATGGTAAAGGCATCATTGGCCAAATCAACCAATTAAGCAGCATTCTACGTCAAACCACTGGACGCTCCGGAAACCTAGATCATGTCGAAATGACAATGAACACCCTAGAAAAAGTCGAAGGCATCTACGAAGCCCTACAAGAGCTTGAAACGACGGTTATCGATGCTGAGTTCGCCTATCAAGAAGGCAAAAAGTTTAGTGCCCTTCAAAATGACTTCATGAGCACAGCCTTGGATTTTGACCAAATGAACACCATCAGCTTGGTCATCCGGGGTAAAGAAATCAATTCTGAGTTAACAGGACCTCTTCCAATTCAGGCCGATGAAGTTTCTGGTTTTAACACACCATCATCTGGTGAGCCTCAGACACGTTCAAGAAACAAGCGCTGGTAATTGAAACCCTCAACCTTAATTGATTTTAATTTTTGGAGAAAAAAATGAAATTTTCGATTCTTACTAAAACCCTATTGAGCTTGATGACTGTTGCAAGCCTAGCGACCACAGCACAAGCAAACGGCCTTAGCTACGGAAACGTTAGCCAACTTAGAAACTACTGCGATGTAGATAACCCAGGTTCTTTCGTATCTGTTTACGATGCGATGAAAGCGGCTCGCAAAGCAATGACGACCTTTGGCGGAAGTGTTGATGACGACTGTACTCCTCATTTTCCAGCTTACCTTGCCTTTGTCGTAGATGTTGCAACAAAAAGCCCAGCTCAAGGGAACTTCGACGCCATCACTGGATGGATCCAACAGCTTGAAGCTGACAAATACATCGGTTCAGCCAAAGCTCGGTTCTACTTGAACTCGTACTTCTCGACGGCTGTCGAAAGTCTTGTTGCCTACGAAAACGGCGGAAGCATCGTCAACCGCGTTGCAGAAGCTGCCCGCAACCTTTGTGGATACGCCAACAAGCAAGCTTTTGACCTTCAGTTAGATGAAGAGCGTGAAATGAAACGTAAAGGTCTTTACCTTATCGATCAAACCAGCGGTTCTGACGTCTACTACCGTGAAGCCGTTGAAAACATCAGCGTCGCCAAGCGTATGACAGACCTAACCTGCAAAAATCAATAAGCCGTCAGCCTCGAAGCCCATCGGGCTTCGAAGTTCATCAAGGGCCTTAAGACTGTAACTTAAGGCCTTTTGTTATTAACCCCATAAAGAGATTGAACATGTTGCCCATAAAACATCTATCCTCTCGACTTATAAAAAGTGCCTTAGCCCTATCGATCACCCTTACAGCCACAGCCGCGCTTGCTGGGTATGGCCACGGCACCTCAAAACGTGACTGCAGTACCCCTGACGTCAACGAGCACGTTGCTGTCGAAGATGCCGTTAAATACGTGACCCGACGCCGACTTCGCTATCGTGATTGCCAAGACGCCTGGCAGACCTATTTCGACAAGTTTATTCTAGAAGTCGCTTTGCGAAGCCCTTCAGCGAAGAACGATGAGCTCTTCCGAAACTACTTCCAGGCCGTGATCGACGAAAAGATCGCGACAGAACACCATGTGAAGCTGTTTTACAATAGCTACTTCGCCTACGACCTGGTCGCACTAACCTACAACGAGCAGTTTATTCCTATCGCTGTCCACAGCGTTTCTGCCGTTTGCGGATCATCGAATGACCCTGGCCGGTACAATTACTTTTTAGGACGGATTGAAGACGAAGTTCAGAGCCGCAAAATGCGCGGCTTCGAGGCTATCGATAATATTCAGGACACCCGGGAAGTCATGTATCAGTACGGGCTTGCAAAACGGATGCTGGACCAGACCTGTAAAGCCGGCTACTGAGCCGGCGTAAAGGCTGCTTCGGAAAGAATCTCGACACAATCATCAACGCTAATATTTCCTGGAATGACAAGTGAACATGTCTTTCGCTCAGCCGAAGGACATGTATACAAAAGGGTTTGTCGCCATTCGCTGACAAAAATGTTGCGAATATCAAAACGTCCTTCGTTCAGCAACGGAGCGATATCAGTCAGACATTTCTCAAGTACCCTTACCTGGTGAAAAGCAATATCAGGGTTACCTCTATGATCTGCAGTTGATGGTAATACGTTTTTCGCCCCCAGCCTTTTTCCGATCCCTTGAAGACGCTGCCAAGACTGATCAAATGCCGGAGCCGACCCTCGCGGCCCAACTAAAGCAACACCACGAGGCTGAATACCGTACTCGGTCACTGGATTTTGATTCTTAGGACCTTTTAATCTGACAACCGGTGTTGATTCAGGCACATCCGAATTTTGTGGAACAAGTACCACACGTCTTTTCTTCTCTTTTGGCGGCTGTTGTTCGCTCTTCACTTCTGGCACTTGCACCTGCGAACCATCTTCGACTGCCGAAACACCAATGTCATAGGATTGATCGATGATTTGCGCTTGCGAAGCACAGGTAAACATCATCACAGCAAATAAAGAGATCAAGGCCTTCGTTTTCATACTTAGGGACTCCGATGGTTCTATGGTTTAGATGTCTGAACAAAATACCATCCGGCTGTCCCTAGGCCCTATAGTCCATAAAAAATATGAAGAAAAATCAAAACGATTCAATGATCGTCGACAAGTTCGACACTTTCGTTTTATAGCGCGCGATGCAGCACAAAAAGGTGTCATGAAAAGAGTCATGTTAACAAGTTCGACAACTCAAGGTGCTACAAAGTCCCTAGGTTGATTATCTGCTGGCACGAAACATGTATTTATAAACCTACAAACAACGTACTGGTGTAGGTAAGTCAGAGGTCAGATATGCGTATAATCGCGACTGTTATTCTGCTAGCGTCTCTTCATGCGCAAGCAGCACCGACGGAGGCTCGCCCCGTCTTTTTACAACTTCCAAAGTTTCATGATCAGGGGAATGACCCCGAGATCTACTTAGGCCTATGGTGCCCAAAGCAGCGCTGCCAGGGCATTAGCGCCAACATACTGATCGAGCAATCCGACGGCACACGGACTGTTAAACAGAACGTTCCGCTGATTCATCAAAAAAGCCCCTTTGGACAGATTAAAGGGACCTTGGCCCGTGACCGCGCCAAAACCCCCGAGTGGTCAGGACGGATTTTATCTTCAGATGTGGTACGAGAACTTAAAAAAGAGCACCCACTTTTAACTCGGGCCATTGCCTATAATTTTACCTACTGTCTAGGAAATCGATGCTTTCCTTCGCAGCCCCCCGAAAGCGGTCATTGCACAGATCAAATCAAAGCAGATAAAGGTGTGATTGGGACAGCCATGCGTGGTGGAGAAGATCCTATCTATGCCCTCGAGTGGACAACGCAGAATAAAAACAAAGTGCAAGTGATCACCAAGGCCGAAGTCGCCAAAGCAACCATTCAAAGCTTTACAGGCGAGACCGATTTAAGCGTCCAGCGCACCAGTTGCGAAGATGCGACCTTCCGCCACAACCCACCAAAGAACAACAACCTCGACGATTCGACCATCGAAGCCGAACTGGTTGACGAATTCATTCTAGAAGGTTGATTTTCCAAAAACCTGGCCCCTATTGGCGCCAGGTCCTTCTAACAGTCATCGATCAAACAACGACGTCTAGATACTGTCCATTTCGGATGTATTCCGGAGAATCCTGCGGTTCGCTGCTGCCTTCAGCCACTAAGACCGGAGATGAAAACTGATCAAAATCGAAATTCATCTCGTAGGGCTCGACATCAAAAACATGGTTTTCTTGAAGGACGGGCTTCATTGGTTTTTGCATAAAGAAGTTGTCGGCAACGTCCGTTGCAATACGCTCTTCTTTAGTCATTGGCAGTTCACCAATATCGCGAAGCATGTCGATGGACGATGGCATGACCACACTGGGTTTCGGCTCCGCTAAAGCCGAAGCTCCTTCTGGGCGGCCAAACCTGGGCGCGCCGGGGCGTACCGTTCCTGAGTCTTGCGTCGTAGGTCTCATCCGATGAGACGAGGGTAAAATCCCGCTGATTTTTTCCATGATATCCTCCTGATATCTACTGGTTCATTAGTCCTATCGGAAAAATCAGGCGTTTCATTATGAGACCTTGGGCTAATTTAAGCCTATTGCCCCTCAGCCAATAATCCAGACCTTTGTCTTTGCCCCAGAGGCCGACTAATGGATTCTATTAACCAATCCAAAGCGATATAAAAAGCCCCGCACAACACCGGGACCTTGGTCGCATCTAACTCGAAAATCGGAACCCAGGTGGCCCAGGCCCAATTGCCGTTCATCACGGCTAAGTTTTCCATAAGAAAGGTCCATAGACACATCCACAGATAAAGCGAGCGCTTTTCCCCTGCCAGAAATACCGGTAAAACCAGCGCGATCGCTAAGAACATAGAAAACTCGTCTTTAAAAGCGATGATCCAGGTAAAAGCAAATAGGG
>NYZX01000120.1 GCA_002686065.1 Pseudobdellovibrionaceae bacterium
AGGCAACGGCATCGACGATGACGGCAATGGTTATGTCGATGATGTGAACGGGTACAACTTCGCCCAGAACTCGGCCGATCAGGTCTTGGATGGCGTCGGCCACGGCACCCATGTCGCAGGAATTGTCGCCGCCGAGCATTCCGAGAACTTCAGTCAGGGCGCGGCCCCTCAGGCCAAAATCATGGCCTTAGACTTTATCGACTCCGACTTCGGTGGCGCGCTATCTGATGCCATTTTAGCCATCGAATACGCCGCCAATAATGGCGCTAAAATCATCAACGCCAGCTGGGGTGGATCCACCTGTTCAGAGAACTTTCGACAGTCCGTTTATGCCCTTTCCCAGCGCGATATTTTGTTTATCGCGGCCAGCGGCAACGAGGGCCTCAACGTCGATATCACCCCAACCTATCCCGCGTCCTTTGTAACAAACGCGCAGATCACCGTCGGCGCCATCGCCAGATCCAGCGTGATGGCTGAATTTTCAAACTACGGCGATCAAACCGTGGATCTATTCGCCCCCGGGGTGGATATCTACAGCACGCTACCCAGCCAGCGTGAAGGTCTTTTAAGTGGAACAAGTATGGCGACTCCCTTCGTTGCCGGTGCAGCCGCCCTTTTGTGGAGTGCGCGACCCACGGCCACCGCGGCCCAGGTCAAAGCGGCGCTTCTGACAGGTGTCTCAACAGAGGCCCGCGGATACCGCAATTCCTCAAATGGTCGGTTAGATGTCTCTAAGGCCCTAACAGCCTTCGGGCTTTAGGCCGCTACGGGCTTTTCGGGGGTTGGTCTCCCCGAAAAGCCCGAAATTTTTTCCCTAATTTCAATCCCTTAACAACCTTTTGCTGAGCACCAAAACTGGGTCATTTTCGGTTGGTTACAGACTGTGTCCCATGTTAGAACCTCGGGAATGCAAGTTTCAATTTCTGATCTAAAAGATCACGTTGGCCAGAAGGTAGAGCTGAAGGGCTGGGTCTATAACTCACGCTCCTCAGGTAAGATTAAATTTTTGTTGTTGCGCGATGGCTCGGGCCTTTGCCAGTGCATCTTCTTTCGCGGCGAGTGCGACCAAAATAGCTTTGAAAATTTTAAAGACCTGTCGCAAGAAGCCTGCGTCCGCGTGGTCGGTGAAGTTCGAGCCGATCCAAGAAATCCCGGTACATTCGAGCTCGGCGCTGAAAGCTTTGAAATTCTTTCTGGGTCAGTCGACTATCCCATTTCACCCAAAGAACACGGGGCCGACTTTTTATTGAACCATCGCCACCTTTGGCTACGCTCTAAAAAACAATGGGCCACGGTTCGTGTCCGTTCGGAAATAAAAAAAGCCATTATCGATTTTTTCGATGGCCGTGGTTTTACCAACACCGATTCGCCCATTTTTACGCCCAACGCAGCTGAGGGCACGACGACCCTATTTGAAACCCAGTATTTTGATGAAAAAGCCTATTTGGCACAAACCGGCCAGCTTTATGCCGAGGCCACAGCGGCCGCCTTTGGCAAGGTCTACACCTTTGGGCCGACCTTCCGAGCCGAAAAATCCAAAACACGTCGTCACTTGATCGAGTTCTGGATGGTAGAGCCTGAAGTGGCTTTCGCCGATTTGAACGACAACATTCAATTGGCCAACGAAATGACCGAGTACATCGTTCAACGGACCATCAAGAACCGCGCCGAAGAGCTTCGCATTCTTGAGCGTGATGTGTCTAAGCTTGAAAAGGTCAAAGGGGAGTTCCCGCGGATTCACTACAAAGAAGCCGTTGAGATGATTCAAAAAGAAAACCCTGACTTCGTTGATGGGAACGACTTCGGTGCACCCGATGAGGCCATTATCAGCTCGAAATTTGATACACCGGTGTTTGTCCACCACTTCCCAACAGCCATCAAAGCCTTCTATATGAAAGAAGATCCCGAAGACTCCAAGTACTGCCTAAGTGTCGACATGCTGGCACCAGAAGGTTACGGCGAGTTGATCGGTGGATCACAACGGGAAGACAATATTGAGATATTAGACGCTAAAATCAAAGCGCATGATTTAAACCCTGACGACTTTGCCTGGTACCGAGACCTCAGACGCTACGGAAGCTTCCAGCACTCTGGTTTTGGAATGGGGCTGGAGCGAACGGTCGCATGGATTTGTGGAACACCACATATTCGTGAAACCATCCCGTTTCCACGCATGTACGGTCGTCACTATCCATAGGAACATTTGTCCCATCAAAGAGGAGATCTACGATGAGCGAAACCGAAATGTCTGTCTCTGACTCTCGACTTTATGACCTCGAGAAGCGCAACGAAGTGGCCTTTAATGGCGGCGGCGAGGCTCGTGTTAACAAACACAAAGAAGGGGGACGACTGACCGCTCGTGAGCGATTAGATGTCCTGCTTGATCCCGGCAGTTTTGTCGAAATCGACCGCTTTGCCCAACACCGTTGTGACAACTTTGGCCTTGGAGACACGAAAATCCCTGGCGATGGTGTGATCACCGGATACGGTAGCGTCAACGGCAAACAAATCTTCGTCTACAGCCAAGACTTCACCGTCTTCGGGGGAAGTATGTCGGCGGCCCAGGGCCGCAAGATCTGTAAGATCATGGATATGGCCGTGAAATCGGGCGCTCCTATTGTTGGCCTTAATGATTCTGGCGGAGCTCGAATCCATGAAGGGGTGGAAGCTCTTGCTGGCTACGCTGATATTTTTCTTCGCAACACGACAGCCTCAGGAGTGGTTCCGCAGATTTCAGCCATCATGGGTCCTTGTGCCGGTGGGGCCGTTTACTCGCCCAGTTTGACTGACTTCATCTTTATGGTGAAAGACACCAGCTATATGTTTGTTACCGGCCCCGACGTGATCAAATCTGTGACTCACGAAGAAGTCACAAAAGAAGCTCTTGGTGGAGCGGTCACTCACTCGCAAAAATCGGGTGTGTCCCACTTTGCCTGTGAAGATGACAAGCACTGCCTTTTGATGATTCGCGAACTTCTTAGCTTCTTGCCATCAAACAATCTGGACGATCCACCGATTCTTGATACGACCGATCGCCCTGACCGCATCGATGAATCGCTAAATACGCTTATTCCTGATAACTCGAAAAAACCTTACGACATGCTTGAGCTGATTAAGATCATCGTGGACGAAGGCTATTTCTTAGAAGTCCATCAAAGCTACGCGCAAAACGTGATCGTTGGCTTTTCACGCTTCAATGGTCGTCCGGTTGGAATCGTTGCCAACCAACCACAAGTACTTGCCGGCGTGCTAAATATCGAAGCCAGTAAAAAAGCCGCCCGTTTTGTGCGCTTTTGTGATGCCTTTAATATTCCGGTGGTCACCTTGGTTGACGTCCCTGGGTTTTTGCCTGGAACCGACCAAGAGTGGAACGGTATTATCACTCATGGTGCCAAGCTTCTTTATGCCTACGCAGAAGCCACCGTACCAAAGGTGACCTTGATTACTCGTAAAGCATACGGTGGCGCCTACGATGTGATGTCATCGAAGCACTTGCGTGGTGATATCAACCTGGCCTACCCATCCGCCGAAATTGCGGTCATGGGTGCTGAAGGCGCGGTAAATATTATTTTCCGAAATGATCTGAAAAACGCCAGTGACCCTGATGCAAAACGTTCGGAGCTTGTGAAGAACTACGAAGAAAAATTTAATAACCCTTATGTCGCAGCAGAGCTTGGCTATATTGACGAAGTCATTGAGCCCGCGCTGACACGTAAACGAATTATTGATTCTTTAGAGCTTCTTAAAAACAAGCGCGATACCAATCCACCAAAAAAACACGGAAACATCCCACTGTAAGGAGCCGGTTATGAAGATCAAAAAGGTTTTAATAGCCAACCGAGGTGAGATTGCCATTCGTGTCATTCGAACCTGTCGTGAAATGGGTATACCCACCGTTGCGGTCTACAGTGAAGCCGACCGCAATAGCCTGCATGTCATGCTTGCCGATGAGGCCTATCCCATCGGCCCAGCACCCAGCTCTGAATCCTATCTAAACATTGATAAAATCATTGAAGTGGCCAAACTTTCTGGCGCCGATGCCGTTCACCCTGGTTATGGGTTTTTAAGCGAAAAGGCCAACTTCGCACGTGCTTTGAAAGCCGCAGAGATCACTTTTATTGGGCCAACACCTGAAAACATCGAGGCCATGGGCGATAAATTGGCGTCGCGCGAGCTTATGAAGCAAGCCGGAGTTCCAACGGTTCCCGGCTCACCAGGGGCGATCACCGATGCCGCTGAAGCGGAGGCCATTGCCAACGAAATCGGATTTCCCGTCATCATTAAAGCCTCGGCCGGTGGTGGTGGTAAAGGGATTCGTGTTGTTCACGACCCAAAGAACTTGGCTTCAAGCTTTCGCGCCTGCCAAAGCGAAGGAAAAAACTACTTTAGCGATGACCGCGTCTTTATTGAACGATTTATCAATGAACCGAAGCATATCGAAGTTCAAGTGTTCGGCGACACCCACGGGAACGCCGTCCACCTGTTTGAACGTGAGTGCTCGATTCAGCGCCGTCACCAAAAGTTGATCGAAGAAGCACCCAGTGTTTCCGTTCCGGATGAGACCCGCCAAAAACTAGGTGAAGTCGCTGTTCGTGCCGCCAAAGCCATCAGCTACGTCGGCGCCGGAACCATCGAGTTTATTTTTGATAACCAATCCAAAGAATTCTTTTTCATGGAGATGAACACGCGCCTTCAGGTCGAACATCCCGTGACCGAATTAACCACGGGCTACGACCTCGTTCGCGAACAGATTCGCGTGGCCGAGGGCAACCCTTTGAGCTTTAAACAGGAAGACATCAAACAAAAAGGTCACGCCATTGAGCTTCGTATCAACGCCGAAGACCCGGTGACCTATGTTCCTAGCCCTGGAAAAATTCAGCGATGTCGCCTGCCACAAGGCCCCTTTGTCCGCATCGATGGCTACGCCTACCCAGGCTACGAAGTGCCCATTTACTACGATCCCATGGTCGCGAAATTGATTGTTTGGGGTCACGACCGGGAAGAATGCATCATTCGATTAAAACGGGCCCTTGCTGAATTCATGCTAACGGGCGTGAAAAGCAATATCGTTTTACACCGTAATTTGCTGTCGCACCCAAAATTTTTGGATGGCAGTTACACCACTCAGTTTTTGGATAACGAATTCAAGATGGAAGAAAGTAAAGAGTTCTTCACTTTTGTTGAAGAGCACGTCTTTTTAATCGCAGCCGCCATCGAGGCTTTTCAAGAAAGCAAACGACGCGATGTGAGCCAATACAAAGTGGTCAGTAAGTGGAAGCAACGTGCCCGTCTAGAAAACCTACGACGTTAAGGATCTGAGCTATGTTTTTTGAAGCGACTTCAAACGGTAAGAACTATCAAGTGAATGTGAACGAGACTCGTAAGGCTTGGAAGGTCTCTATTTCCAGCGATGACAACGGTTGGACCCACTATGATATTTCAAAGGACGATTACCAATACTTAGATGAAACCATCAGTTTTATCTTTAAAAACAGCTCCTACCTGTTGGACGTGGTCAGCGATGGTACCGAATACCAGGCATTTACCCGTGGGAGCTATCGACAAATCGATATCTCAAACGAAGAAATGCTCTTACACGAAAGCCTTAAAAAAGGCGGAGCCTTTGGTGGTGGAGACAGCCTGACATCTGGTATGCCTGGAAAAATTGTGGATATCATGGTGGAAGTCGGGGACAAGGTGTCTGCCGGTCAGCCGATTTTAATCATGGAAGCCATGAAAATGGAAAACGAGATGAAGGCCTCAGAAGATGCCATCATCGCAGACATTCATGTCGCCCCGGGTGATTCGGTCGAATCCGGCGCCCAACTGATTTCTTTTTCACCCATCGAAGAATAGGCCCATAAAATGAGTGATACCCCTATTAAAAACACCTCTGGCATCACCATTAAAGACCAATATACACCCAAGGATTGGCCCGACTCGCAGTTTGATGAAAAACTAGGGACAGCGGGCCAGTACCCCTTCACGCGAGGGGTTCAAGATAGCATGTACCGTGGACGACTATGGACCATGCGCCAGTACGCCGGCTTTGGGTCGGCAAAAGCCTCTAATGAACGCTACCGATTACTTTTAGACCGTGGAACAACAGGCCTTAGCGTGGCTTTCGACTTACCCACCCAAATGGGCTACGACTCGGATCATATTATGGCCACAGGTGAAGTGGGAAAGGTCGGCGTGGCCATTAGCAGTATTGAGGACATGGAAATCCTGCTGGATCAGCTGCCTTTGGATCAGATCTCGACCTCGATGACGATCAACTCGACAGCGGGCATTTTACTGGCTTTATATATCGCCGTGGCCAAACGCCGGGGAATTTCATCTGATAAATTAAGAGGGACCATTCAGAACGATCTTCTAAAAGAATACATCGCTCGCGGGACTTTTATTTACCCCCCAAAGCCAAGCCTTAAAATTATCACCGACATTTTTGAATACTGTGCGGAACATGTCCCCCTGTGGAACACGATTAGTATTTCGGGCTACCATATCCGCGAGGCGGGTAGTACGGCCGCCCAAGAGCTCGCGTTTACCTTGGCAAACGGTATGACGTATGTGCAAGCCGCTGTCGATAAGGGGCTTGATGTGAATAGCTTCACCAAGCGCTTAAGCTTCTTTTTTAATGTTCATAATGACTTTTTTGAAGAGATCGCAAAATTCCGGGCCGCTCGACGACTTTGGGCTAAAATCTTAAAAGAACGTTTTGGCGTCACCGATGACAAGGCCCTTCGCCTTCGTTTTCACTCGCAAACGGCGGGAAGCACCTTGACCGCTCAGCAGCCTTTAAACAACGTTCCTCGTGTCTCCCTACAAGCCTTGGCCGCCGTTTTGGGTGGAACTCAAAGCTTGCACACCAATTCGATGGACGAAGCCCTGGGCCTACCCACAGAAGCTGCTGCAACCCTAGCCCTTCGAACCCAGCAAGTGATTGCCTTTGAGTCGGGCGTGACCAAGTCCATCGATCCCTTAGGCGGAAGCTATTATGTCGAATCATTAACGGATGATTTACAAGCCAAAGCCGAAGCCTATATCGAGCGCATTGACTCCCTGGGTGGAGTGATCGCCTGTATTGAGTCGGGCTTTATTCAGGGTGAAATTCAAAACGCCGCCTACCAATTTCAAATGGACCTGGAAAAAGGCAAAGAAGTCGTTGTTGGTGTCAATAAATTCACCCAAGAGGAAGAGGTCAAACCAGAGACCTTGAAGATTTCTGAAGCTGTCGCCACGGAACAAATTGAACGTTTAAAAGCCTTTAAAGGCCGCCGCGACAAAGGACATGTTGATACGCAGATCAAACAGCTGCAAGAGGCCGCCAAGAACGAGCAAAACCTTCTGCCTCACTTTGTTTCTTGCGTTGAAAACAACGTCACTTTGGGCGAGATCAGCGAATGCCTACGCGGTGTCTTTGGCCGCCACCAAGAACGCATTACTTTATAACGACAACGCCAAGCCCGGGACCAGATGTCTTATCTGGTCCTGATCTATACCAGCTGGTTTTGAATCGGGCTTTTCCTTGGCCTGAACCGTAGTAACTGTCAGATTTATTGACAGTTTTCAGGCCGCCATAAGGAAACTTCCAAGAAAATTTTATGCACCAGAGGAATAGTTCTCTCGGTCTGTTTAGACATTTTGTTAAATTTGACCCGTTGCTAACAAAGGTGTGTGTTGTGATTCGTTGGATCTTCAGTGGAATGATTGTCTTTGCCTCTTTGAGTTCTTTTGCTCTGGATTTGACCTGTACCGATGTCTTTACCAAAAACGTCCACGAGCTGGGTCGAAAGCAGCTTCATGCTGAAGTTTCAGGCCTTATCGAGCGCCCTTTGAGCGTGAAGAATAAGCAAGGGCTTGGTCGCCTTGTTCGTGCCGCCGACGCAAAACCACTGCGCCCGCAAGACTTCAAGCCAAGAACCTATATTTATGATCTGTATGACCAGGTTCGTCGTTTTGTTTCACGCCTATTGGGCGCAGACCTATCGCAGAAGCCTTATAGCGTTTATAGCTATAAAGAAGTCAACGCCTTCCAAGAGGCTTATTTAAATAACTTCGGATTTTCTGAAGCGGAAGCAGAAGCTATTTTTCCCTCTGGCGGTGTCGGCACCTCTTTAGAGGCTCATGAGCTATTCATGGACATCACCTCCCGCGATCAGTTGGTGATATCGCTACGACAGTACGTGGATATGATGACGAGCCTTACTGACGGCGACATCTTTGTCCGCGAAGCCGCCGCAAGCTATAAGCGTCACCCCTATCAAATTGATGGCTTTCTACGCCTTGAATTCCAACGCGTTCAAGATCCTGCCGATGCCAGAAATTACTATCTGACAGCAAGCCTGTACTGGCGTGACCCCTTGTTTCACCGCCTTGTCATCATCAACGAAGACATGAGGGTTCAATCAAAACGCCTGCACCCCTCTGATAGCTACTATCAAAATATGAACGAAGCCTGGCAGACATTGCTTCGCTTCTAAGACACACTTGGTTGTGTTGAACTTTTAGACGCTTTTTTGGCCTTGAGGTAGATTCTTCAAGGCCGCATCTAGTTTGGGCGCAGGGCCATCAGCCGTGGTAAAAATTTTTATGGTTTTTTCACACCTGGCTTCGGCAGCCGCCTTACTGTTCAGTCTTTTGGTTTGGGTCTTTCCCACTCAAGCGGACACATCAGGACCTCAGTGCGCTCAAAGTTTTGCGACATTTAAAGATTTAAAAACCTTAGATAAGTGGGACCACTGGATCTACTGGCAAAGGCGCCTCAGTCGCTACGAATTAGATAGCAACCAAAAAGAGGAGCTTGTTCATCTTCAAGTGAATCTCGCTCGCGGNCATAACAAAAGTGCAAACAGCGAAGGCTACAAAGAAGAAAGCCTTCATGAAGCCCTGTTGTTCCAAGGATACGAGCTCAACCAGTTCGAGCACGCTGAACGCGAAGTCATTTGGCCAACCGGAAACGGAGTCATCCAACCCTTTCTTGAGTGGTTTCAAATGTCAGAGTGGGCCGAAGTGTGGACCCGTCTTGAGGACTCAAAATATCAGGAATTNAAAACACNATTAGCACAGGGTCCACTGACAAAACGGGCCTATGCCAGCTACACGGCCTCCGGAAAACCCATCGATGGCTTTGTCGAAATNGAATTTCACCTTGCGCCCCAAGGGCTTTCAGATGAAGTCGTTGGCTTTCGTCTGTATTGGATCGATCCCTACTATCAAAGACGCGTGATGGTNCAACATGGCTTACGTCTAAAGCCGATGAGCGAGGGCCAACAGCGCCCTCATCAAANGTCGATTCATCACACCACCTTGCCCGGTCCATGGNGCAGTTTATTTTCGATTTAATGGNCCCGCGCNGACTAAGCGGATTCNTTTGGNTGCATNATTCCAACCAGAATNACTGATAGCTCATAAAGCAGCAGCATCGGCGCCATCATCAAAAGCATACTGATGACGTCCGGGGGCGTGATAAAGGCTGATAAAATCGATAGCAGGACGATGCCGTAGCGCCGATTGCGCTGTAAAAATGATTTATCAATGACTCCNAACCGGCCTAGTAGCGATAGGATCAGTGGCATTTCAAAGGCGAGCCCGAAAACCAAAGTCGTTGTCACAAAAAACGACAGATACTCTTTGATTGTAATCATCGGAGCGTCTAAGCCTCCGCCAAAGTTCATCAGAAATTTGAACGCCAGTGGATAGACCACGTAGTAAACAAAACTAACGCCAGAAATAAATAAAAATGTCCCAAACAAGATAAAGTAGATCCCAAATGATTTTTCAGAATCATAGAGCGCTGGGCTAATGAACTTCCACAGCTGCCACAACCACCACGGACTTGAAACAATAAAGGCGGCTAAAAAAGAGACCTTTAAGTGCGCCAGAAACTTGTCCATCGGAGCGGTAAACACCAAGCCTCCGCCACTGTGCTCGAGAAACGGACTAATTGGTCCGCGAATAAAATCGAAGATGATTTCACTAAAAGCCCAACACCCAACAAAGGCGACCACAATACCTAACAAAGAGTTCAGTAAGCATTTTCGAAGTTCATAGAGGTGGCCAACAAGGCTATCTGATTGATCACTGGGCGCCTGATTAGTCATGACCGCCCTCATTTTTCGTTTTTACCTCAGCGGTATCAGCCGCTTTCGCGGGCTGGTCCAAACCACTGCCTGGATTCTGCGGTGATTGATGAGCCACCTGATGCTGGGGCTCTGAATGNCCATCTTCCGGCGGATCATCGTGAATGCCTTCNTCGTAAGGGTCATTTATTTGATCGTCGACCATGGCGTTCACCTTATTCATCAGGTCNGTTTTGCTTTGATCGACAAAACTCTGAGCCTGCTTTTGGGTTTCCGTCAGGGTTGATTTTAAGTCTGAGGTTGTTCGCTTGAATTCATTGATCAACCGAGCCAAAGCGCGAGCGACTTCCGGCAACTGTTTGGGGCCGATAAAGATCAGCGCCAAACTGAAGATCACCACAAGTTCCATAAATCCGAAGTTAAACATAGGCTTAGCTTACCCATATTCTGGCAAGCTGTCCAAATCGGAGAACCCGCTGGTCAATTATATTTGGAAACTGGGCCTAGCCCCAAGTCGACCTATTGCTTTCGTCCGCCTTTTACCGTCTGAGCATTCAATAAGCCTTGCTCAAGCAGCTGGTCTTTGGCGAGCTCAGACCCGGTGGTCAAATAACGATCATAAAGTCGTAGTAAATCCTTGTTGGTCTGGACCAGGGCTTTTTGGGAGATATAGGTCAATAGATCAATGTATTCTAAGATACGCTCCGAAAATTCAGCAAAGACTTCAGCCCATCGATCCGATGGCGTCACGGCGGCCAACGTTCCGTAGGCCCGCCCTCCGATTTCGGCATAATAATCGATATCAACAACTTTGCGTTTCAGAGAATCGCCAAAAAACCCTGAAATATAAAGTGTGCTATCACCTAGTTTTTTAAGAAGGACCCTCTTTTTAAGTGGATCTTGGCTGGCTCGTAAATACAGCTCGGCCAGCGTCGCTTGCCCCAATGATTCTTCATTATCTTTTTCAAACAGATTATCTGTATGTAAAAAGAACTCCAGCAATTCAATAAGGTAGGCCACTGTGCGNTCGGANGTCGNCATTCCGCGNGTGTGTAAGGCATGATCAATCACTTCGCCAAAATAGGCTTTNGGGGTGACAAATAAATCTGGTGCTTTCGAATTCTTACCCGACATATCTAATAGATATTTTAGCAAATGCTGACTTTAGCTGTGCTTGTTTTTACTGCAATTCAGCCTGAAGTCCAGGTCAGTGGCTCATTCTGAGGCATTTAGATAACCCCAGCTTTTTTTTCATATAAGCTGGGGCCGATCCTCTAAATGCGATCCTTACAAACTGTAATTAAGACCAAGGCTTTAAAGGCCCCACACAACTTGTCACCGAGTTTTGTGCAAAGATTTTTTGCGCNAANCTTTGCACGTCTTTCGGGGTCACCGCCTGCACTTTGTCGGCGTACTTAAATGTGTCGTCATAAGGCAAACCGTAGACATGATCAAAAAGCATACTGGCAGCGATGCTACTGGTTTTTTGCAGTTCAATATCATGGCGCCCAATCACATATTTTTTCGAACGCTCAAGTTCGTCTTCGGGCACCATTTCATCGCACAGACGATCAAACTCGATCTGCATCATCTCAAGGGCTTTCTTTCCCTTGTCCGGCGAACACCCGATGTAGGCACCGAAGTATCCCGCATCAACACCTTCCATTTTAATGGGCGAAACCGAATAGGCTAGTGAGGCCTTGTCCCGCAGCTCTAGGAAAAGGCGACCGCCCTGCCCAGCAAGAACAGACTGGATTAAATCAAGCGCATANCGTTCTTGGTCGGTAAATGTCAGTCCCGGGAAACCATAGACGATATGACTTTGTTCTTTTTTGGACTCTAAATAGACCTTCTGACTTTCTGTCAGTTTCGGCGCCTGGAAGCGATCATCCAAGAAGCGGCCCTCTGGCAGTTGTGCTGTCGCTTCTTCCAACTTTTTCACCCAATGATCGGGGTCAACNGCCCCAGCNACAACGAAGTTTAAATTTTTNCGAGTCAGTACCTTTGAAAGATAGCTTGAAACATCCTGGGACGACAGATGATCCACACTGTCTGATGTGCCCAAGGGGTCACGCGCATAGGGGTGATCGCCGAATAGTTTTTGCATAAAATTTAAAATGCAAAGCTGCGCCGGCGAATCATCACGGCGGTTGATCTGTTCGGACATCTGCTTTTTTTCTCGCTGAATGATGCCGTCTTCAACTTTTGGCTGTTGCAACATTTCGCAAAACACATCCGCCATGGGATCAGAAAAATTCGATAGGGTGGATAGGCTTAAACCCACCGTGTTTCGACCGCCAAAAGCTCCAAGGCTTGAGGCGTAACCATCGATATATTCACGTAAGGCTTTTTCATCTTTACTGGCCGTCTGCGTATCCCAGGTCCGCGATAGAAGCTCGGTGACACCCACCCGGTCCTGTGGCTCTGCACGAAGCCCACCGCGAAGCGCGGCACGGGCGCTGATGACCGAGGTCTCAAAACTGGGTCGAATGATTAAAGTCGCCCCAGAGCTTAGTGTGATTTTTTGCACATCTGAGCCCGCGGACTTCGCCTTGTTTTTGGCAAAACTCGATTTCACCTTTTTTTTGGCCGCCTCAGGAATCTTTGATTTTTTAGCTTTGCTATAGGCCTTATCAAAGCTTTTTACAAAAGCCCTGATTTGTTTTTTAGCCGCATCCACATCTTCAGACGTTAAAAAGCTAACCGTCAGCTTTTCCGGACTGAGATACTTCCTTGCTACCTTGATAACATCTTCAGCCGTGGTTTGTTTGATCTGCTTTAAAAACTTTTCCGAGTATTTATAGTCGTCAAACAGGTGAGTGTATGTCCCCACTTTTCTTGCCAACCCATCGACGGTTTCCAGCGAATAGCTTTCATCGGCTTCCATGTTAATGATGGCTTTTTGTAGCTCAAGCTTATCGACCGGCTCTGCCAGCATTTGTGTCACAACCTGTTCGATACCTTTCAACGTGCCTTCTAGGTTTTCGAAATTCAGTGACGTACTGATGGCAAAAAATCCCGGATCAATCGGTGTAAAAGTGCTGCTTCCAATATAGTTCACCAAGGATTCGTCGATACGAAGACGTTGGTTCAACCGCGAACTTTCCCCCTGTCCCATAATCAAAGCCAGTACATCCAAGGCCGGCACATCTTTATGGTCCACCTTGGGCGCTCGCCAAGCCAGATAGAGTAGGTTGTCTTTGAAATCGGCCTTTTTAACTTTCACCACCGACTTTTCTTGTTTTTCTTCCTTTTGACGTTTCACCTTTTTCAGCTTGTATGGTTCAAAGGCTCCGAATTTATCCTGGATTTTCTTTTTGAACTCTTTTGGATCCAAATCACCAGCCACAACAAGGGTCATGTTTTCTGGGACATAACGGCGGTGATAGTAATCCACCAAGGTCGATTTTTTGACTGATCGAATGACTTTTTCAAAACCGATCACGGGCACGCCGTAGGGGTGCTTTTTATATAAACTTGAAAACAGTAATTGGCTGGCCTGCCGATGAGGGCTGTCTTGACCACGCTTGATTTCTTCGATCACCACTTCGCGTTCGTTGTCGATTTCGGTTTCATCAAACTGCGGAAACCCCATCATTTCGCTAATCACGTCCAAGCCCACATCAGAAAAAGCCTTCGAGATGGTGACGTAAAAGACGGTCTGATCAAAAGATGTATAGGCATTTAATTCGCCGCCCGAACCCTCGACGGTTCTTGCAATTTCGCCGACGCCGTATTTTTTCGTGCCTTTAAAAACTAAATGTTCGATGAAGTGACTGATCCCAGCTTCTTTCGGGGATTCGTCAGCACTTCCTGTTTTGACCCACATTTGCACCGAGACCACCGGGGACTTATGGCTTTCTACAAGAAGAACCGTCATTCCGTTTTTAAGTTGAAATTTTTTGAACATTCGCTACAACCCTTTCATGTCACAGTCCGGAATTTATATTCACATTCCCTACTGTCTTCAGCGATGTCACTACTGCGATTTTACAACATTCGAAGCAGATAAAATTCTTCCCCAGGAAGACTACGTCGATTGGCTGTGCCGTGAAATTCGTGCTCGCAGTGAAGTGATCCCTTTCCGCCAATTGACGTCGATTTATTTTGGCGGGGGAACACCCAGTCTTCTTCCCGCTTCATCTATTTTAGCGATACTTGATCAGCTCAACAAGGCAGGCTTTGAATGGTCGAGGGAGACCGAGGTCACCATCGAAATTAACCCTGCCACCGTTGATGAAAATAAATTGAACGTCCTGCTGAATGGCGGCATCAACCGGTTCAGTTTGGGCGCACAAAGTTTTTCTGATCGCCACCTCAAAGCCTGCGGTCGACGACATAACGCCGATCAAACCCGCGACAGCCTTCGTTTGTTTCATGAACAAGACGTTAATTACTCGTTTGATCTTCTTTTTGCCCTACCAAACCAAACCATGGCTGAGCTTCAACAGGATCTTGATGAGATCTCACGTTGGGACCCTCCTCACTTAAGCGCTTACTGCCTGACTGTTCCCGAGGGGCACCCGATGTCATACAACCGGCCCGAAGAACAGGACCAGCTTGATATGTTTGATGCGGTGGATGAGCACCTTGACCGGATGGGAATTCATAAGTACGAACTGTCCAATTTTTCCAAGCCCGGCATGCAGTCCAAACACAACCAACTGTATTGGTCGAACAAGGCCTATTGGGGGCTTGGGCTAAGTGCTCATTCCTATTTCCCCGACCAAGGTTTAGGTCGCCGCTTTTGGAATCCAAAATCCTTTAAAGATTATTTTCAACAAATTGAGCTTTCAGAGACCTCGGGCCCCGGCTGGTGGTCCGAACTGTCTGGGGACTACTTTGAAGACCTGCAAGAGCACGAGGCCCTGACCGATTACTGCCATATGCACCTACGCACCATGAAGGGCTTAAATTTGAAGGATCTTAGCAGGCACCCGGATTGGGTGAAGCTCTTAGAGCCCCGCCTAAATAGCTTAAATCAAAGAGGATTTATCCGTCAGCATGACTCGAGCTGGCAATTAACGAAATCCGGCCAAAGACTGAGTAACCAGGTGTATGCTGAGCTTTTGTTCCTGCGTGAGGACCTTGACAGATCAAGTCGATGACCCAAATTTAGTAGAACATATTAGGACGCAAGCGACGAGGAGTGGATCGTGTCAAAAGAGAAAGATCAGCCTGGGCAGGACTCAGAAAAACTAGAAGACCTGAAGTACCCGGGTGATGAGTCTGAAGCCACTGAGCCTGAAAGTGATTTAGCCAAAGAGCTTGAAAAATCAAAAAGCGAATACCTTTACCTACGTGCTGAATTCGACAATTACAAAAAGCAAATGATCAAAGAGCGTTCTGATTTGGTGAAATTTGGTTCCGAACGCCTTGTTCGTGACCTATTAGAGGTCATCGATAACTTCGAGCGCGCCCTGGAAACCGAAGTGACCCAAGAAACCTTGGATAGCTTTAAAACCGGCATCGAAATCACTCATAAAAAAATTATGTCGCTGCTGGGCCGCCACGGAATCGAGCGCTTTGGCGAGCGTGGGCAGGCCTTTGATCCAACTCTTCACGAAGCTTTAAGCAGTGAACCAACGGATCAAGTCGACGAGGGTCATATTAGTCAGGTGTTCAAGCCCGCCTATAAAATGCATGATCGCGTGATTCGCCCCGCCCAAGTTGTGGTCGCGGTGAAGCCCAAAGCTGAACAGGAATAAACAACATGAGCGGGAAGGATTACTATCAAATCCTAGGCGTCCCACGGACTTCAACGGCTGACGAAATCAAGAAGGCCTACCGCAAGCTGGCGGTGAAGTACCATCCCGATCGCAACCCCGGTAACAAAAACGCCGAGGAAAAGTTCAAAGAAGCCACCGAAGCCTACCATGTCCTAGGTGATGAGAAACGCCGCCAAAACTATGATCGCTTTGGCCGGGCTGACGTTAATTTCGATGGATTTTCACCGGGTCAAAACCCCTTTGAAGGTTTCGACCCTTTTACCGGTGCTGGGGCTGGAGCCGCAGGGTCCGGGGCAAAATGGTCACGAGGTGGCGGCCCACAGGGAGCTGACTTTTTCGGCGATATCTTCAGTGACCTCTTTGGTGGCGGTGGTTTTCAGCAAAAGCGTCCTGGTGCAGGTGGCCCTGCAAAGGGCACAGACCTTCGCTATAAACTGCTGATTTCCCTGGAAGACGCCGCCCAGGGC
>NYZX01000121.1 GCA_002686065.1 Pseudobdellovibrionaceae bacterium
CATTTAGGTCGCTTTTTATGTCGAAATGCCCGGTCAACAAAGTCACAGGTCTACGGGCTTTTGCTGGCGGAGTGGCCATCCACCTTAGATAATTTTTTGGAAAAAACCCTGCATCGCGGCACCCGCCCTATAGTAAAATACGATTGTCTTCGAGGAGCCGTGCTACCTTCGGATAAAGGCTTTATTGGCATCTTGGAAAAAGATCACCCTGACATATACAACAAACTGAATAACGAGGGCTATTTTGAGCGCACTGTTCTTTGGAAACCCTATAGTGAATTGTAAATAACCTTCAAGATTTATTTATTTCTATAAGCCCTGCCGTCTTCCCCGACAGTACGAACAACCGACTGAAAAACTTCGTTAGCCATTTCTCGGCCAACAGTATCGAAATCAGCGCTTTTATTCATCTGAACAAGCTTTTGAACCGTTGGATCTTTCATCAGCTCCTGAAGCCGTTGAATATCTTTTTTCGTTAGCCCATTCTGTAAAATGCCAATGGTTCTATTAACGCTTTTGTTATACAGCTTATCGATTATGGGCTTTTTAGCCTTGGTCAGATTCTGCCAATAGCCCGGAGGCATCGACATATTTTTCGCTTTGTAATCCTGCTTTGTTAAGTCAATGGCCAAATGAAGTGTGTAGTTAAAGAAACGTCGCAAGTTGGATTCGTTTCCCGAAGAAACCAAAATCCCATAAGCTTCTTTACGGGTGGGCCTTTCTGACTGCGCAAAACCGACTGATGGCATGGACAAGCAAGCAACAAGCAGTACCACCGAAATATTCAAAACTGAATTCATGAAAGCCCCCTACTATGTGGAGTTAGTTATGGATTTCCTTTGAGCTTCTAACAATCGGGGCCGACCTAAATATCGGACGCGATTCTTGCAATCGAAGCTTTAACCTCTCGACCCACTCCGGGTTCAGCTCTGAAAACAGAACGCTGAGGTGGATATGAAACAAACCAAACAATACCAAGAAGTCGGCCCAGTCGATCCTATATCCAAGGATAAACCTAAGGTTAGTCTTGCTTTCTTCAAGGTAGAAATCAACCAAATAGGGGGTGAACACAAAAAATGCGAGAGTCACCAAGATCGTTGTTCGCGCGTAGGCTTTTGTGCCCGAGCGAAACACAAAATTTTGCTTTAACACCGGGGCAAACAACCAAAAGACCAGGTGGTAAAAAACCCCGGCCGCGTAGTTGATGTCGTAGTGCCGAAAGAAGGGTATCAGGGCTATATAAACAATTTCCGGCACCAGATAATTGAAGACACTTCGCGTGTTTAATTTTTCTTTAAACACCGACTTATGAAAACCGAAGAACATGATCAGATAGCCGATTAAGGCACAGACCATCAGCACAAGGCAGTCCTGATAGTATTTTTGCTCGATAACTATATTGTCGCGCGGCCCGAAGAAACGAAAATTATGCCAAAAGGCCGTCAAAAAAATCAGGGCATTTAAAGCTATGTGCATCCCAATAAACCAACGTCCAGCCCGGTTTTTTTGCGGAAGCGCTGTCGGATCCTGAACTCGCTTCGAATAGGCCTCACTCAACCCGAAATGCAAAGCGAACGAGAACATAATCACCCCTTGAGCCTCAACAAAGACCGCAATGGTTATAAGTACCGTTCCTAAAATGGCAATAAAGCCGGCCCAGGTTGAAAGCAGCGACGATATCTGAGATTTAACCGCATAGAACGACAGAACATAGTGTCCCGCAAGAACAGAGAAATAAAGCGCCAGCCATAGCTGCATATCCTCAAAGTAAATCACCTTGATAGAAAGCAGAATGACAAGCAAGGCACCAAGCCTTGTCGTTCCCCAAACAGCCCCAGATTTAATTGCTGCCCCCTTCTCGCCAGTATTTTTTGTAGATCTCAACGATCAGCGCCAAAACAAAGGGCATGCCCCAAAAGAAGTATTGATTCCAAAAGGGCTCGATAAAGGGAAGAAGTTTTGAATAAAGCATAGCTAGGCTTTCCTATTTGCGTAGTTTTCCAAGAAGATACTTAGACCAACGGACATACTGTGATGCCTTCGGGAAAAAAGCTCCGACTTCTTGGCAATACACAGAGTACGCACTTCCAATATTTCGGTTCAAACGAACCTCTTCGTAGTGACCACCAACAATCATATAAACAAGTACAAGGCTTGAATAACAAAGCACACTCAGGCTTGGTGGGCTGCTTGCCACCACCAAAAAACCACCCGTCAACATAGGGTGCCTCATGACATGATAGATGCCTTTGACTTCCAGCCGATCCACACCGGCAATTTCAAGTTTTTGCTCGACAGGCTTACCGGTTTTCCAGTGAATGTAGCCGCGATACATCTGGCGCAGCCCCCAAAACTCAAAATAATCGACCTGCACCAAAGCCCAGTAGATAACGACCACACCAACAAAAAACGAGACCGCCAAGACGTTGTACAGCCACAAAGGATAAGTCAGCACAATCCGTGTAAATGCCGGTTCATTCAATGGGTCAATCACTGCGTATTTCAGCAAACAAAAGCTGATGACACAGTAAATGAATCGCCAAAAATACTCGACGAAAAACGTCCCCGTCACTCGAGCCAATCGATCTTTGAACCACTCGTTTGCTGTCACTGAATGAAATAATGCGAAGAGTGTAAAAAAGACCAATAGTCTCAAGAAAATCTCAACGACCTCTGCCACCGCTAGACCTCCACCGTCCGTCTAGCCTACCCAAAGGCTGAGAGATGTGCAAATTTGACTCGATTCAAGACACTTTTATCGCAACTCGCTGCATGCGCCCGCCAGAGGGGATAGATCCTACAATATCGTAGACTTTTTGTGTTTATGGTTCGATAATGAGGCTTATGGATGCGGGCAGGCGTAGAATCTTAAAACGAGCAGCGCAAGGGGCTTTAGCGTCAGTGGCCGTGCCATTGTCGCTTCCCGATGGTTTTTGTCGACAACTTTTAGATGGGTTGAATGCGACAGCTTTTGCTGATCTGAATCTTTCCTTTTCAAAACAGCTTAACCTTGGCGTTGTTCAGTCCGGATTTTCTGGCGGCATAAGCTTGGTCGCGCTGGATATCTTAAGAAATACAGCCAGCTCTGTTGGCATCAACTTAGTCCCGGTTGCAGCATCGGCTTCCCTCGAGGACATGCACCAGCTGATGGAGCAACACCAATTGGATGCCCTTATTACCGATTCAGATGCTTTGACTGGGATCGACCCTGGCTTTGCCATGCTGGGAAGCCTTTCTGGCTTAACTGGGACGGACATTTTCAACCGGCTTAAAAACCCCGACACACCCATCGCAAAAGCCCTGTCTGACCGCCTTGGCCTGGAAGCTTCGCCATTTTTTGAATTGGGCGATTCGTTTGCCTTTACGGCTCCGATTTCTGCAGATGGGCAATTGCATTTGGCCGGCCGAGTGTGCGAAAGCATCGCAGCCAGCTGCCACGATGATCGGTTTGTCGGAGCNCTTGGGATGTCGATGCGCNCAATCGAGCACGGCCAAGATGTTAAATCTTTAGTNCAGTCCTCAGCGATTGATGTCACATTGACTCGTAGCCACTGGGAGAATCTGGCCTACGGCCTTCATTATGGACGAGGATATATCCAAAGCCCATGGATGAAAGCCCAAGGTACCGTATTGGCCATCTATAACTCTGGCTCGAGCTTGAATTCGACCGANCACAAACAGNTGCGACGGCTATTTTCNAAATTTGGAGAGGCTGTTTCACAAGAGCTTCGAAGCCTAAANAAACTGGCCATGAGCCGCATCCGATTGGAAGCAAAGACCGTTCTTCGTCGTGGCCCTGAGGACTTTGAGGCGCTAATGAAGACCTCTTTTGCTGAATCGCNAATGGGNGTCTGCAATCNGTCTAGCTTTGGATCCAATGTTTTCAGACTCTTGGGCGGAAACCCCGTTGAGGCCGCCTCAGCTATAGGAGTGCTATCTTGAGCGACCAGGACAACAAACCGAACTCGGCCGAAAGTGAAGAGGTCTTTGACCTAGAAGGCCAAATGAGTGAAGGGTCCAATTTATTAGGCCTATCGGACGAAGAGCGCTTTAAAGTGATGCTTGCCTCCGGAGGCGGTGGCTCGAAAGTTGGCCCAATTTTGACAGGCTCGTGCTGCGTGGGATCCATCCTATCTTCTTCGGGGTCCGCAGCAACCGGTGGGTCCTGTACCTAATCGANCNNCAATCAGCTTCTGAACCCTTGCGTTCCAAAAGGTCCCCCCGCTCTTTGATTTCATCCAGTAAATCGCCCATAGGGATAATGGCTTTGGGCTTCCATCTATACACCAAGCCGCAAATTCACTTTCACATTCGTGGCAAATACAAAACAGGTTATCAACATCGATAAGTCGCTGCTTTTTGTAAATATCCAGGAACATCACTGAATGAGCCGGCGTTCGCCCACAGGCCTGACAAGAGCCCGCATCAAGCTTTAGAACAAGGCGCGAGGCATCGACCAAAGCTTGATAAAAGGGAAGGTCGCTTTGGCCCGAAAAAAAACTATGAGCCACTTTTTGATAGTAAGGCAAAACGTCAAAGACGTAATGAGCTCGAGGCTGGGTTGAATGGTTTTCAAAGGCGTGCTCGCGTGTCGTATTAAGTAGGTAGGGATAGCCATCTGCCGGAATATGATAGGCTTTTTTGCCAAAATGAAATATCGCCTCTGAGGAGGTCACTAAGGCAATATGAAGACGAGGAAACCGATCTCTATGCGGATCTAGGCGGAACTCGGGCTGCATTTCCAGCAGTCGCCCCCGAGAAAGACCGATCGCCTTTAAGCCACCTAAATGTTGGCTTACAGCCTGCCCTATCGGCGTCAGATCAGCAAACACAAGGCGTGTCTGACTTTCATGAGATTCAATTCGATTCAAAGCGCCGTAAGCATCCTGGCCTTGATCAACTTGAAGACAAACACCTCGATAGCCCGAATGCCCATCTTTTACTTGTAGTCGATTCTTGTCTTTGCAGTCTTCGTAAGCCGATATCAACAACGGCAAAGGAAGCGAAACGTTGACCCGCAAAACATCAAAATCAAGGGCCTCAAGGTGTTTTTCAACGTCGCCCAGTTCGACAGACAAAATGTCACCTCTAATCATCGGACACCGCTTCGTTGGCTGTTAAATAAGGAGCAAAACCCACTGGTAACCCCACTATAACATCACTTGGGTCTGGGTAGATATCCTGTAAAGGACGTCGAAAGAGCTCTTCGTAAATAGGGCGATCCCAGCAATTATGTTTTCTTGCAAAGTATTGTTTTATCTCTTCAAAACCCGTCCACTTATCAGGCCGCGGAGTAAACAAAAAACCAGCCTCACTAAAAACCTGTACCTTGAACGCATATTTCTGGTGATTTCGATTGAGCCAGGTCAGATCAAAGTCCAGCGAAAAGCAATCTAGGTAAACGGGAAGGTTGATGAATGCCTTAATCAGCTCTGGTGTATATAAAAAGAAAAAATAGACACCTTCGTGGCCACTGTCCTCAAAGTATCGGTCAAAAGCAAAATATCGGTCTGTCGGCATGGATAAACCCAATTGTCCTGATGGACTTATCCGAACCTCAGGCGGGCCCCACGGACATATTGGGACTCCTGGAATCATCTTTAAAAACTCGATATGCGCCGTCAATTGCGGAGAGTTACACCGGTATTGTCGACAAAGATCGATATGCTTTTCCGATTGATAAAACTGCAAGATGTCCAAATCAAATATCTGATAATCCAAGCTGTGCTTTCGACAAAAACTAAGAGCATACTGAATATCGAACGCGTTTAGATTTTCTGGAAATCGACAGATGGCCACCTTAAACGGGACGCCGGCATACAAAAACGAAAGAGCCATACACTCGCTATCAACGCCGCCACTTAAACAGAGCCACAGTGTCTCGGACGAGTATCTTTCAGCAATCAGCTTTGCCGCCCGCATAGATTCAAATAAGGGCGACATACAAGGTTTATCAGTGTCACCTGAGCTCACATAAAACAATCCCTGTGGGATGTACTCTTCGGTTTCACTTATGTAGCCAAACTGTAAATGCTGATTGTGCGTATATAAGGCCCGGCGTACCATGTTCGCCTCTTCAAGTCTTTGCTTAGTGTTCTTGTGTTACAGCCCCGCGATTGGCTCTGTTAGCGCTGCTACGCAAAAGTCATTGCGGCAAAATGCCTGTGACAATAACTTATCTTAATGACTCTGTTCCCTGCAAGTTTAAAGCAAGCATATGATTTAGATCGGCTAAAAGTTGCTGTTTCTTCGAAGTATGGTCTTGTTCGCAATGTCTATGCTATCCCCGGACCAACAGGCCAGTTTCCTGTTGTCGTAAAAGGAACATTACAGGCAAACAGACGATTTCTTGGCGGGCGAGAGCTACCTGGTGCCGGAGCTGGCTTTTCGCACGAACGAGCCACATTATCTGCCATCGGAGAAGCCGTCGAACGATTCTCTGCCTCGGTTCCGCTAATGCCGGACATCGCGAATGAAACCTTGTCTTCGTTGCGATCGCAAAACTTACCCGTGCTGGACGAACAATGGTTGCATGCCTACGAAGACTTTCAATACCAGCTGCCCAACTTTCCCTTTCGACGATTTGACCCACAAGCTCCCTATGACTGGATTTACCTGGAAAACCTTACCAAGAGAGCGCCAGTACTGGTTCCTGTTGAAGCCCTATCCTGGGTTGAAGGACAATTTTTTGAAGTCAATTCAAGTGGGTACGCCGCTGGACAGACAAAGGAAAAAGCCGCCATCTCAGGTCTACTTGAATGTATCGAGCGCGATCATTTTATGTACCTATGGTGGACTCAAACCGGAGCACCGGCCGTGCAGTTTCCGATTCAGACCGACGACCCTCGAGGCGACAAAATCAACCAGTTCGTCGCCAGCATGAATGGTCGACTTAAGGTTCTACAGGTTCAGTTGGATATGGATATCTGCGGCTACATTGCCTACTACAGAGGCGAGCCCAAGACCGGGCACAACGCTTTTATTGTGGCCGGCGCATGCCGCTCTAATCCCGTTGATGCCATTCACAAAGTTTTAACAGAGTTCACCCATTGCCATGAGTTCTATGAATACTTTGATAATAAGACCCGGTTTTCTGATGTTTCCGACTACGAATCAGAAGTGACCGACTTTGAGATCGGAAGTGGAATTTACCTGAACTTCGAAAAAGCCAAGCACTGCTACTTCTTATGGAATGGAAAGTTCGAGCCACTTAAGTCTTTTGATTATTCTTCGACCTCGGAAGAGGCTGAACTTGCAAATATTGTGAAACTCATCAGCGATGTCCAGTGCGATGCTGTCATCAAAGATGTCACCACACGTGACATGGCGAAAACAGGGTGTTCGGTCGTTCGAGCATGGGTTCCTCAATTTATCTTTCCAAATGGAGCCCATCGGTCTCGTAACTGGGGGAACAAACGGCTCAAAGAACTGGGCATGAAGCTGGGACATTCCGATCGACCGTTGACGATCAAGGATTTTAATCAACGACCTCACCCATTTCCTTGAGAGGAACCATTATGGTGCCAAAGTACTGTTTAAAACCAGGAGTCAAAGCTGTTGATGCACAAGATGAGTACGTCTTGTTCTTCAGCTACGGAAACCGAATCATCATCAAGTCTGCAGAGCTTGCTAAATTTATTCTTCCTGTTTGCAGCACGCTGACTCAACCCACAACCGCTGACGCTGTCCTTGATCAAATCGCCAGCACCGGAGCAAACCAACAGCAAGTGACCTCCGTTTTGAAGATGTTGAACGCACGCAAGCTGATCGATATCATCACAAGCGATGAAGCCATGCACAGTGAACTTTCCGAGTTGGGCTATTTTTTCTCTCGGTTTGCGAGCTCGCAACAGGAAGCTCAACGTCGTGCCGACGAAACTCAAAGCCGTAAGATTTCGATTATTTGTGACCCCGTTGCCATCCAAAGCTTTTCAACCGCTTTTGAGAACTTAGGTTTTAAACATGTCCGCCAATATCATTCCGTCGACCCCGTTCTAAAACCCTTCACTGGGTTCGCCGCTGGTGGAGGCTCGAACCTAGAGCCTTCCATCTATGACTCGAAAACCGTCGATGATGACTTAGCCGTCGTCGTAACGACCTGGGGCCAACAAAAAGATCTTTTAAATATAAATAGGCTCTTTTTTGAATCGAAAAAAGTTTGGTTTGCTGTCTTCCTGGATTTTTTCGGTGGAACCATTTCGCCTTTATTTGGACTGGACGGCGAGCTGTGCTTTCAATGCTTTTACGATCGAAAGCTAAGTAATCTTTTACATATTGATCGCTACGAATTTACCATTGGGTGGAATGCCGACGATATCGCCGCTTTAAAAATGCCTGCAAGCTATCAGCATATGTTAGCCAACGTCACCGCACAGGAAAGCGCGAAGCTTTTATCTGGCTTGATCGAAACCAAGTTAGCAAGCGGGTGCCTAGAAATGGATTTTTTAAATTATCGCCACGACTTCCATTCGGTGATGCCCACTCCGATGTGCCCTATTTGTAGTGGCTACGATTTGCGCCCAGGATCGAATGACCAAGAAAGGGCTTTCTGATGCCCATTATTCTGGATCAAGTCAACGAAACCGATAGCGGCACGGATATCCAGGTCGAC
>NYZX01000122.1 GCA_002686065.1 Pseudobdellovibrionaceae bacterium
AAAGGACTTTTTTAAATCTTCTAACTGGATAGCGTAATCAAGACCGGCTTCAGCTTCCGTCATCGACCAATCCCCGCAAGCTGATAATAAAAACGCAAAAGATTTGTCACAAAGTAATCAAGAATAATAATGAGCACCATGCTTGAAACAACACCTTGGTTCGTTGCTTCACCAACCCCTTTGGCTCCACCTTTTGTGTAAAACCCTCGGTAGGTACAGATCGTCGCGAAGACCAAGCCAAAGATGGCTGACTTCAGCAGCCCTTCGTTGATGTCTCGAGGCTCGATCCAAAGTACGATTCGATCCCAGAAAACCCCTTCATCCAAGTCAAGGACAGACACACTCAAAAAACGAGCGCCAGCCATGGCCACGAAGTCGAAGACACCACAAAGCAAGGGCATAGTAATAAAAGCAGCGACAATCCGTGGGGCAACAAGATATTGAATGGGGTTGATTCCCATCACTTCCAAAGCGTCGATCTGCTCACCGACTCGCATCGTTCCTAGGCGCGCCGCCATGGCCCCACCGGCCCGCGCGGCGACGATCAATCCCGTCAACACCGGAGCCAACTCACGAGTGATTCCCAACGCGACGGTCGAGCCCACCAACCCTGTCGCATTGACCAGCTTAAAACCTAAGTAGATTTGAAAGGTCAAAGCCAACCCCGTAAAGCATCCGCTTAATGCAATAATCAAAAGGGATTTATTCCCGATAAACTCCATATGCCGGATGATTTCGTTCAAACGAGATGGTGGCTGAAAGGCAAGCTTTATCGAGCGGATAAAAAATAGCGTGATCTCGCCTACAAAGACAAAATACGACGCAATCGAATTGACGATCCCCATAAAAAACTGATCAAAGGATTCGTTAAAACGCTCTCGATTGTCCATCCAAAGGCGAAGCAGCATAGACTCTAAATTCTAGCACATTCATGCCTTGGGTCATTGAATCTTTACAGGCTTTCATTTGCCGAACAGCGTCAGTAGACAATCCCTTCAGATTCAGGCACAAACAGGAATCACTGACGAGGTTAAATATGTCACAACAACCAATGCCTTCTAACACCTACATCATGAAGTGGCTTGTCCTAGGATTTCTAGGTTTCGTGGCTCTTTTTCTAGGCTTCTTAGTCTTTGCCATCATCACCATGTCCCCACTTGTTGAAGTCGACGAAAGCAAAGACCAACTGCGCCTATTAGGCGGAAAAATCATCATCCAGGATGCAAAGGTCAATATCGCTTTGGACGACCTAAAAGAGCTTTCTAAATTAGAAGAACTCGAGGATCTTTCCACATTTGAAGATCTCGGCTTCTTCCCTTTTGTCGGAAGCCAGGCCCTACAGCACCAGAACCTGCTTGAAATCAAATTTAAAAATGGACGCTTCGACCTTGAGTTCGAAGACACGCAAAGCTTGGCTTGGCAATGCCGGGTAAAACCGAACCCCGCAGACAAGGTGATCCTAAATATTTCTAGTGAAAAAATCGCCCTGGACTTCGAAGCTTTTGCCGGAGCAACCTGCAAGTTAAAACTTCCAGCTCAGATGGCGACATCGATCGTTGGACTTAACGGCCAAGTGCTTCTGGAAGAGCCTTTAGCCCGAACCGATATCACCCTGACCAACGGACGCGTGTCCGTTGAGCCCGATGAAGACCATGTCTACAACTATGATATCGAAGTAAAAAATGGTGTGACTTACAAGAACGACTCGTCGAACGCCGAAAATGCGATTCCCGTAAAAATTCGAGTCGTCAACGGAACCGTTTTATAGCTATTAAACAAACGACTGTTTTACTTGGGATAAATCAGCCAGTGGCTTCGAGTGATAATGCCTTTTCAACCGAAGCCCTAGTGAAGTCATAAACTCATAGGCAATGGTATCAACCTTTTCCGCCTGCTCAAGAATCGTCAAAGACTGCCCCTGCTGCTGTCCAAACAAAACAACATCCTCAAAAACCCGAATTTCCGACCCTGTTTTTTTCGCAACTTCAGTCACATCAACCATACAGTAATCCATGCAGATCCGCCCGACCATCGGCGCTCGATGGCCTCGGACTAAGACCTCACCAAGATTCGACAAATTTCGATGCAAGCCATCCCCGTAGCCTATCGGCAAAACCACGACTTGCGAGGGCACTTTTGCTTTAAATATGGGTCCGTAACTAACCGACTCACCAGACTTTAGCTTATGTGTTTGCACCACTTTGGTGTGAACACTAAGGGCTTCTGCGATCCCAAACTGATGAGCCCGTTGATCGCGAGCCTTATCAAAAAGGGTGGGAACGGACCCGTAAAACGCAATACCTGGGCGCGCTCCAAAGGCGCTCGCGCCTTCAAATCCAGAGGCTAACAAACTCGCCGAATTGTGAAAATGAACATAAGAAACCTTGGGAAAAGCGTCTAGCACAGGCTGAAAGGCTTTCGTCTGCTGCTCACAATAGCCCGATTCAATACCCCAATCCTCACCACATAAAAAGTGGCTACAAACACCTTGAACATCAACACAAGGCAGGCCTTCACAAAACTGCCGAACCTGACCAGCTTCATCAGGACGAAACCCAAGACGGTTCATCCCGGTATTAAACTTGAGGTGTATTGGCTGCCGACGATCTTTATCGCGCAGGAACTCTTTCAGAACATGGAGCTGCTCCCAACACGACACCACAGGAACCAGATGACTGTCCCATATGGCCTCGAAACCTTTGCGATCAAACATCGAGAACACCAAGATCTCTAGGGCTTCAAATCCGTAGCCCCGCAACCGGACACCCTCTTCTATAAAGGCAACACCAATATGGCGAATGCCTTCATCATGTAGAAGTTGGGCCACCGCTCGATCGCCGTGACCATAGGCATCTGATTTAATCATGGGGCAAAAAAATGTACCCGCCGAAACCTGCTGCCGTAAAGCTCGCAGGTTGATCTGTAGTTGATCTAAAGAAATGTCGATTCGAGTCTGTCGAAAAAGGTCCATTAAAAATCAGGTTGAAAGTTTTGCGGACTCGCCGCTAAGCACACCTGATTGCTACCTGATTTCGTAATTGTTCTCAAGGCCTCATCAGCACTACCAATAAGTTCTTCAGCATCCTGACACAAACTTGGGTATTCGCTGACACCTAAACTAATCGTAATATTCTCGATATGACGGAACTTGTCTGAAAACTTTGCCCCACTGATTAAGCGCCGAAGCCGTTCGGCTTTTATAACAGCACCCTGTTTGTCCGTATGAGGCAAGATCAAGCCAAACTCGTCTTCACGAAAACGTCCAACCAAGTCCGTTGATCGCGAGTGATTTGACAAAATACGAGCAAAACTTCGAATCAATTCATCTTGTTCAAAGAAAGTCAGACGTTGCCTTAACACATCGAAGTTATCAATTTTTAACTCGATAAACGAAACCGGCAGCTCAAGCCGGCGTGCTCGGGTCATCTCCAATCGGATTCGATCCAAGAACTCTTCCTGGCGCACAAGACCTGTGACTTCGTCCCGCACTTCTGCGTGATGAAGACGGCTTTCCAAGTTNAANTTGGTCANCTGCTGTTCAANCATAAGGCTTTTCAACTCGAAGTCNGCCAGAGACCNGCAAGACTTATCNTAAACGACCACNCCTAATAGCCGCTTGCCCCAATGNAACCAGCTTTTAGAAAACTCGATCTCACCGAAAACAACCTGTAAAAACCGCTGCATTTGATCAGGAGCCTCATTAGATAGCCACCATTCNTGACAACTGTACTCACGNGGCAGCTTAATNCCGTGGCCATTTATCGTATGCGTGGTGTTCATCGAATGAATCACCTTTANGCTTCGGTTATTTTCTTGCCATTTCAAAAACAAAACGGGGTTTGATGACTCGAANGCCAGATCTTGCATTAAAAAATCAAGGCACTCATCGGGCCGTCTCATTGANGCCAACTGCCTCTGCCAAACCTCAAGCCGCGAAAACANNTGCTTCGTATCAATTTCNGGCTCGACTGTTTCCACTGCCGGCTTTAAATCTGGNCCNGGCTGAAAGCCTTCAATCGAGTTTTCACCCATGTGAGGCTTCGCCGCNTCAGCAAGAATATCCGTCTTTGTNTTCTCGGAGAACTCNTCCGACANAGCCGGNTCTTCAATCACAGATTCCGTTCNAGGAGGCTCTGCTCGGCNCGCTTCAGACATAGACCNTATGCGNCCNCGCAACTGCTCGGCTCGGTTCACATGAAGATGGATTTCAGCAGCGCGNTCCAAAGACTTAACCAGTCGGTAGCCCGGATCNACAGGTGAAATAACGACGTCGAAAANTTCACCTTGCAAAAANAGGTAGGCTTCCTGCGCCGTTCGNTGTGCNGTCAAAAGAATGATTTGGGTNTCNGGTAGGAAATCGTGAATTTGNTCAAAAAACCGGTAGTAACTAAAATCNTTATCCCGAAAATGCACAATCACCATATGAGGAGGCTGTGTCGCCACATCCACTAAAAACTGGTTTTGATCACTTTGCGGAGTAACGATGTAGCCCGCTTCACGCAGAACCTTCATCGCATGCTGATCAAAATTTTTCGTCCCATCAAAGTAAGCCACATGGAACTGAGACCGGTACTTTGCTAATTTCATGGTTGCCCCTCATATTTAGGTGCCCGGATCTCTATCGCCTCAAATTCATCAATATCGTCGACGTCCGCCAGGGCGGCGATATCAGTGATCTCGGTATTTTCTGTATCTTCAAATGGAAGTGGTGGCGCCGGCATCTCGACATCCTCACTCCCGGTNACAAGAAGGTCCTTCCCAAAAACTTCCCAATCTTCATCAGAAGCTTGTGCGTAGACTTCGGTGTGAGAGATCTTTGCCTTTGATTTCTCGTCTTCGTGAAAATCTAATTCTGGTAGCTGTGCTTCTGGAGCCAATTTCTCAATGGCTCGCAATTCCAACTGAACGTGAACTTCCGCGTCCCCTTCTTCGGTATTTCGAAGTCGAACTTTAGCTGAAAANTCTGACAACAATTGTATCGCAGATGACAAGCCTAGCCCGTAATGAGTTCCTTGCTTGGTTGTTGCAAAAACCTGAGCGGCTTGTCCCAAAATATTGTTGCTAAACCCTTTTCCTGTATCACGGACTCGAAGCTCAAGTAATTCTCCTTGTAAACGGGCGACAACTTTAATGACACCCGAGTCCGCCGATTCGGTTATTGATTCAAACGAGTTTTCCAATAATAGCGTCAGGGCCTGTTGGAAGGACTCTTTTTGACCAACCAGATTCATATTGGCAGCCATTTCCAGTTCGATATCAACGCCTCTCTTAAAGAACGGACGNCGAACTTGAGACACAACTTCGTCAATGGCTTCACCAACGGAAAATTCTTGAGGCTGTGGCGGNTCAAAGCGCTCTAAGCGCGACAAGCTGTGCCCCAGCTCGCGCTGAAACGCGACCATTGCTGACTCCAGCGACTGATCCATATTTCGGCTTTTGATATCGATAAATTGATCATANGCTTTCTTCATTTGTTTTTGCTGCCACAAAGCCAANCCCGAAATTTTCCCAGCAAAGGCACGCTCTTGCAAAGCCGCCAGTGTCGCTTTTCCCGTATCGTTATTGACCACCTTACGAACCTTGTGCTCGCGACGAATACGAATCTCAGGAGCCCAACCCATAAACATAAATGCCAAGCCAATGGACGCAAACAAAGACAACATCCAATACAACGAGTAGGCTTGTTTAACTACGGGCTGAGTCACCGAAGCGACCAAGCTCGTTCCAGGAACCAAAGCATTGACCTCAGCATTCGCTTCGCTGATTCGTACTTTGCCGTCAACGATAGGTATTTGCTGTGGACCACGCCCACCGATGTAAGCCGCGACGGAGTTCGAAAAAATAAGCCCTGACGGCGTCAGCAATAACCAGTTTTCCTGAGACACCCAGTCGGCTGTATAGGATTGATCAACAACAGCGAAGATCACTTTGTTCCCATCGTCATACTGCGCGCGAAAAGCCAACAACCAGTATCTCCCTAAGCCTTCGACTTCGATATCTCTAACGTCAAACCCCGTTGTCATCTCGTTCAAAACAAGATCTTTCACTCGGGCTTGCTGGAAGTCCGTCCAAAAATCGTTCAGCCGACGATTCGCCTTCGAAAACAAAAAGCGTTCGGATGCAGAATCAACCACTCCTAAAACCTCAAAGTCAGAGGCTTCCATTAAGTGATCTAAAGCCTTTAATGTTTTACGGTCTGAGACTTCTGTTCTAGTTAACTGCTGACGAACCTGGGATTCAATCTGTGCCTTTGTTGACAATAATCGAGCCGAAACTTGGCTTTGAAAGGCTGTGACAGACGATTTAAGGGCTGAAGTCACTTCCTGCTCGTTCCGCTGGCTGAACTCATCAATTTGCAGGTATGTCATACCGCCTAGTACAAAAAAGATGGCAAGAAACGCGAGGGTGAACTGGAACGTCGAACTTTTAAACTGTTTTTGAGTCTTCATGTTTTCATTTTAGAGAGCGCAACACCCGCTTAGCAAGGCTGGTAGGGCATTCTCAGGACCAAATCCCAAACTAACGCATAGCAAAAGGAAACCTCTTGAAAGAGTCAAACTTTTAGTCACTCCCTATTCGGCTAGAATCCGCTACTGGAGGCACTAAGCGCTTGCAAATTCAACCCGGGCTTTTCAGCGAAATTCGCTCTACACAGCCCGATCAGGCCCGTCCCCAGCTTGCCTTCGACGCTACTTGTCTATAAAAATGAGCCTATGAATAAGAACACTGATGTGATCGTCATCGGCTCTGGCCTGGCCGGGCTTGTCGCTGCCCTTAAGATTTCCGAATTCGCCAAAGTCACTTTGCTGAACAAAACCAAATTGAACATCACGAACAGCGCCTTAGCTCAAGGTGGAATCGCCGCCGTCATGGCCGAGGGTGATGACTTTGAAAAACACATCAATGACACCCTCCAAGCCGGCGCCGGCCTATGTGACGAAAAGATCGTTCGTCACGTCGTCGAACAAGCCCCCGAGCGCATTCAGGATTTAATCAACTGGGGGGTCACTTTTGACCTTTTTGATTCAGACCACTACTCACTCAACAAAGAAGGCGGCCATTCAAAGCGTCGCATTTTACATGTCGCGGACCACACTGGATCTGCGATTCACCAAGTTGTTCTAGCCAAAGCCTTAAAAAACAAGAACATCCGAATCCTCGAAAACGTCATGGCCGTCGAGCTCATAAAAGACTCGAAAAACCAATGCCGAGGAACCTATGCCCTTGATAAGAAAACCGGACAAGTGGATGCCTACCTAGCAAAAGCAACCATTATCGCAACCGGAGGCGCTGGCAAAGTTTACCTTTACACATCGAACTGGGACGGCGCCACCGGCGACGGAATTGCGATGGCTTACCGTGCAGGCGCAAATGTCTCGAACCTTGAATTCATGCAATTTCACCCAACCTGCTTATACCACCACCAAGACCGCAACTTCCTGATTACCGAAGCGATGCGTGGTGAAGGAGCAATTCTTAAAAACTCAAAGGGCGAAGCCTTTATGGATCGTTACCATAAGCTTTCCAACCTCGCCCCCCGAGACATCGTTGCGCGATCCATTGACTCGGAAATGAAACGCCTTAGCCGAGACTTTGTTCATCTAGACATCTCTCACAAGCCTGCCGAAGACATAAAAAAACGATTCCCAAGCATTTACGAGCGATGCCTTAACTACGGTATCGATATTACAAAAGAACCTATCCCCGTCGTACCCGCCGCCCATTACCTATGCGGAGGCATTGTCACGGATGTTCATGCACGAACGGACATTGAAAACCTATATGCTGTGGGCGAATCAGCCTGCACGGGCTTACACGGCGCTAACCGCCTGGCTTCGAACTCATTACTTGAGTGCACCGTATTTTCGAATAATTGTGCCGAAGATTTAAAGGCGAAACTACCGTCCATTGGCCAGGACGATTTTCAACCAGAAAAATGGCCCGAGCAGGTTCCTATCGAAGCCGACGAACTTGTTGTCGCCAGCCATATGTGGGATGAAATTCGGCGTCTTGTCTGGAACTATGTTGGAATCGTTCGTTCAAACAAAAGGCTAGAACGAGCCAAACATCGCCTAGACAATATCGAAAAAGAAATTCAGCAATTCTACGATACCGCAAACATCCAGCCAGACATCATCGAGCTTAAAAACATTAGCCTGGTCGCAAACCTAACCGTTAAGTCAGCTTTGGCCCGACACGAATCACGCGGCATCCACTACAATATCAACTTTCCGTTTAAAGAGGACCTGTTTGACGGACAAGCGCAAAACACGGTTTTACATAGGTAACTTTCACTGGGCCTAAAAACGAAAGATCGGACCAAACAACAGGTTTAGCGAGGTCCCTGGTTCAAAGTTCATCTGCATTCGCGCAAAGAAATAAAGCGAGTCCCCAACATTTACTGTCCCTTCCGTAGCGATATGCCCTCCGAGGAAAGTTGTCGATTCGTCGCCAGAGTCTCCGACATTGTTAAGATCGTGATAGTCCAAGCCAGCGGCAAACCCAACTAGACCACCATTAAAGGGAAGATCCAAACGAACACCCATAGAAAAGTTCACCCAAGAAATATCCTCGTACTGAGTGTAGTTTCCAATCAGCTCGAGGGTTGGCCAACCTAGACCAATCCCCATCCGAGCCCCCAGGGTCTCAAGAATTTCTGTCACACCATCGATCTGGTGAGGAAGTGTTCTTCCCCAGTTCACACCGACTTCAAAAGCTGAATCTGGAATATCGTCCGCACCAGCTGCCCAGGCCGCCTTTCCAGCAGACAGGCCACACATTAGAATGAAAGCGAAGCTCAGCTGAAGCCATCGCCACAATATGCATTTAAAATCAGGTTTATTGTTCCTCGGGCCCACCATCTAAAAAAGTCTGCCAGCAATGAGCTTCTCTGTCTATGAAGCCCGTTAAAGCTTGACCCCTATTTATAGAAGACAGGATACTGGGCCCATGGCGAAACGTTTTGAAGGCTTTTTTAAACCAAACCGGAAAACAGAACTGTATTATCAGGTCTGGGAACCAGATGAACAATCTCCTCAGTGCAACCTCATTGTCGCTCATGGGTTTGGAGAACACTCTGGCTATTACTCTCACTACATTGACGGAATGAAAGACCTTCCCGTTCGAGTCATCGCCCTAGACCACCAAGGTCACGGACGATCGACAGGTAAGCGTGGCTATATCCCGCAATTTAATGATTATGTGTTTGATTTCACTGATTTCTACAAACAAATCGTCCAAGATTTTGCACAGACCAAAAAGAACGTCATCTTTGGTCACTCGATGGGCGGACTGATTGTCACTAAAACAGTACTGCTGGGTCGCGAGCTGAATTACGATGTTCTGGCTTTAAGCTCTCCGTGCTTTGGACTTTCTACTGAAGTTCCAAAGATCAAAGATCTCGCAGCTCGCGTTTTTGCTAAATACCTGCCCACCTTGACCTTGGCCGGAGAACTTGAATACGACGACCTAACAAAAGACCCCGTCTTTTTAGCTCGCTACCCCAAAGATCCTCTTCGTCACGACAAAGCGTCGCCCGGTCTGTACTTAGGAATGCTGGAAGGCTTCGAATACGTACGCGAAAACATCCATCGCTTAAAGTCACCCGTCAGCTTTCAAGTTTCTGGTGACGATGTCATTGTGGATAGCCTAGCTAGCCAAGAGCTTTTCCAAAAAGTCGAAAGCGAACACAAGCAGTTAAAAGTTTATAACGACTTGAAGCATGAAATTTTTAATGAGGTTGGTCGGGACCAAGTATTTGCCGACCTCCAAGTGTTTTTAAAGGAATTTCTGTGAAAACCACCTGTTTGATTGGATTGATTTTACCTGTTTTTCTTTTTGGCTGTGGGGCTGCTCCGACAGCCGAGGATGTGGTCGTCCGTTCTGAGCGAAGTGCTTCCGAATACAAATCGACCATCGCTTCCATGACTCGCTCGGATGAAAGATACAGTGGATTCCAACACTTGTATAAAGTGAATGTCACTTTACGAACCAGCGCTGTTGAAGCAGCTCGCCTTGAGCGACTTGCCTTCTTTCGACAGTGGACCAAAGAGATCTACCTAAAAGAACGAAGTGACTCGGTTCGTGATTTGTCACTGAAGTCTCATGTGTTTTTGGGGTACTACTCCCCAAACGCCTCAACCGATCAGCTACAACGCAAATCATCGATCTGGGAAATCTACCTCGAGACAAACGGACAAAAATACAAAGGCCACATACAGAAAAGCACACGAAAACAGGACGAACTGATTGGGCTATACCCCCATCACAGTCGATTTTTCACCCCCTACACAGCCACTTTTGACGTCCCGATGACGGCCGTTGAAGTTGCTGACGCAAAGATCATCTTCGCCAGCAGCCTGGGCCAGGCGATTTTCAACTTCCCTCTATCGAAAACAAACTAGTCTTCATTAGCCCATCTCGACCTGAGCCCTTGAACACAGGTCCATAAGCAAAACTTTCACATATGACAATCAAATCGACTCTGTTCGATTTGGCAGGTTCTTCATAACCCGGCGTAATGATTTCACAGCCTAAAAAGCCTGTAGACTAGAAACCTTAGTTTTAATAAATTCCTATCCATGGTGGTAATGGATGGTTTTCATGGGGACCAGACACTGGGTTAGCCCTGATTATGGGGATGGGCTAACCGCTAAAGGGACTCGAATATGGGGTCGAGTCCCTTTTTTTTCTACTTTATAAATCACCAACAAACTTCACTTTTCGACTTAATGGATAGATGACGTAGGTTTTGACCCGCGACACGTTTTTATAAGCTTTAATGGCTTCGGCGTAGATCCCGAGCTGTAAAACCGCCTGCTGATAATAAGCTTCGCTTCCCGTTTTATAATCTATGAGAAAGACCTCTCCGTCGGCTTCACCCCATAGGTCAACTTGGCCCTCTACGATGGCCCCACCACGCTTCATCTGGAAACCCCACTCAACATGGCCATTGGCTAGAAGCTGTAACATGGGAGGCTCGTCCAACGAGGTCACAAACTGGACAGCTTCAAACATTTTTTCAACGCTTCTTAATCCCGCCCCTTGCAGCCACTGCTTTACATCCATATCAGGCGTGTAATTCAGCCTTTCAAAGACTTCATGCAGAACATGCCCCACTTGTATGGCGTCTAATTGGCCCAACCTCTTTGGTGGCCCCGAGGAAGCTGAACCCTCCACAGCATCGGATTCGGGCTGGGACTCTGCTATGAGCTTCGAAACAGACAAACGTCGAAGCGGCTGAATTCCAGTCACCGAATAGGGTTCAGAAACGGAACCAGAAGAACCTGTGGCTGTCGAAAAACTCCAATCATTGTTTGGTGCTGATAACACTTGATAGCTACCCTCCCCAAACGACGTCACCCCTTCCTCAACCGTCGGAAGGGCCTGAACCAAGGATTCCGCCCAGCTCGACTTTTTAGGGTTTCCACTCCAGGACATATACACTGATTTTTTTGCTCGAGTCAGCGCGACATAAAAGACCCGAAGACTTTCAGCGTCTTCACGAGCCCGCAACTGCAAGGTCCGAGTTCGGTGCAGAGGCGTCTCAATACGTTCGTTCGTTTCTGGATCTAGCCCAGAGACAGCAATACACCCCTTGGACTCATCGACAGCAAGTGAGATCGACTTCGTCGTCTGAGTGGCCCGATCCATAAACGGAAGATAAACATGATCAAACTGCAACCCCTTCGATCCATGAACCGTCATTAAGTTAATCGCGTTAGGCTCGATCGCAGATGCGGCGTCACTTTCGTTTTGGCCCTCTTCAAGATCGTAACCTTTATTCAGACCCTCTAAAAATTGGATTAAATTAAACCCCGGAGTCGCCTGCTCGGTTTCAATCTGGTGGATAATCTTCCAAAGGTTGGCCTCACGCCTTCCGGTTGCATCGAAGTGGCGTGAAAAATCAATCATCTTACTGTCGACTAAAGCCTTTTTCCAAGAATAGACATAACCCGATTGCGTCGCCAACTGACGGTAGGACTCAAGTCGGTCATAAGTCGCCTTCGCTGACTCGGACAACGTCGCTGATTTCAGGGTATGCCACAAAAAGCCTCGGGATTGATCCTGAATAGCGACAATCTCCGAATCTTCGATATGAAACCAAGGCGCACGAAGAAGCTGCACAAGGTTTTTGTTATCTTCCGGTATGACCAAAAATTTCAAAATACTAAGGGCATCGGCAATTTCACGACGGTCATAAAACCCACTTGCAGCA
>NYZX01000123.1 GCA_002686065.1 Pseudobdellovibrionaceae bacterium
CGCTTTTTACTAAGGCCTTTCGCTTGAATGTAGTTCGCGTTGTCATAAGCTTCTTTAGGAATCAGACTTTTGTTCTTCAACCCAACCAAAGTCATCGCAACTTCTTCTTCATATTCAGTCGGCAAATCAGAGACCAAAACCCGAATCGCTTCAGGAACAAGCTCTGGATCTTCCGTTCGAACAGACTTCAGCAAGCGTTCGGTCGACTCAGAGAAGAACCCCATTTTATGAGCACATAACCCCAGGAAATAGTTAGCCTGCTTGCCATAGAACTTATTATCACGAAGATCATCCAGTAAACCGATGGCCAAGTGACATTTATTCCCTTTGTCATAAAGAATCTGAGCTGCAAGTAACTTCTGCTGGTTCGGCGTTAAGTCTTGGACAGCCAATGCAGCAAACACATTTTCGTTCAGTTCAAGTTTTGGGTCCACAGCATCGACGGTTCGATGACTAACGATATCACCAAGCCCATACTTTTTACGATCTAACTTGGTCGCCGAATCAGCCTTCGCAACTTCCATTTTTAGCCAGGGGTCGCGCTCTTTCAAAGGCAGATCCGCTGGAGTTTTCAACGGCTTCGCAACTTTTACCTCGGAGGTCAAAATTTTCACATCCAAAGACAAATCCTGACGAGACAACCGAGGCTCCCGACCAACCCGTAAAAGCGGGATCTTATCAATGTGAATGCGACGAACGACCTTCTTACCTTTGGCCGTTTTCGAGACTTCTTCTTTATAGACCGAAGCTGTTGGGACTCCGGCTTTTGTTTTTGGCAAAGACGGGTCCGCCTCGACTTTGCCTTGCTCGACAATAACAGGAGTCGCCTTCACGATACTTTCAAGGTCAGCCAGCTCTCGACTGGTCGTCCCTTTTTCTTTTTGAACGTAATCCGGCAAAGCCTCCTTAAGTTCCTTGACCTTTTCCACCCGCTCGGCCTTTTTCTCGGCGACCTTAGAGACCTCTGGCTTTGGCGATTTGAAGAAATCGTTTGCCATTTGGGTGGCCTGGTTAACCGTGCGATTCCACCAACGCCGGGCTTGATCGACCAAACCAGCTGGTTTAGCCTTTTCAACCACCTGAGCCCCTTGGTTAGGGTGAGCTTCCACCATGCGCCCATAAGCGGATGGGGACATCAGAATCCCAAGTGTTAGATAGATGAGAAATACGTTCTTGTTCATTCTAGGTCCTTACTCAATCAGAATAAATCAAAGTAGTAGGTCACCCCGAAGGTTATCTGAAGATCATGTGTCAGCTGATTCGTCACCGACGAACCGTCTTGATAGTTACGCACATCCTCGGAGTACCATTTGTTTCTTAAGTCAGCACGAACGGCAAAGCCTTCAGCGATGAAGAAGTACTGAGTGACATCTAAACCAAAAGCGAAGGCGGTCTGCTTTTCATTTCCATCATCAAGTTGCTGTTCGTACTCCAACAAACCAATAGTGGGCGTGAAGGCCAAATCCATATAGATGATTCTTCGACCAAGAAGACTGACCTTACCGTAGAACGGAACCCAGGTATAACCGACATCGTAGAACCCTTTGACCTTACCGTGGTTCGGCTGGATTCCGGCATCAGANACAGCTTGTTCCGAGGTNAANGCACGNGTGGTGTCATTNTCNCGCGAACTGACGCGATAGATNTCAAATTGAACCCCTGATCGNTCCGAGAAGAAATAGTTTCCCGTTAGACCGTAAGATTCACCCTCACTAAANCTGTCGTTAATCAAGAAGCCGACGCCTGCGGTAAGAACGAATTTCTTTTCCTTCGCGTAAGTTCTATTTTGAACCACACTAAAATCCGTATCTTTCGGAGCCCAGTATTTTTGCTCAAGGTCCTTGATGTCTAACTTATCCCCCTTGGGGGCTTCTTTTTTTGCTGGTTGAGCCGCAGACTTACCTGCGCCCTTCCCAGCAGCAGCCTTCGGCTTCGCTTCGGGACGTTTATACTGATCCGTTTGAGCGACGCCAGTTACCGCATAGAACATCAAAGCCATCGTTGTTAGCTTTGCTAGATTTTTTTGCGTCATCATTTTCTCCTTGTCGTCCTACCCTGCTGATTTCAATGATTGTGACTGCTTATTCGCTCTAGTTCGTACTCTTGAACAAGAACGGATAAGACACGATGACCGAGGTCCCACCATCGGGTGATGGGAACTTCCATCGAGCCACACGCCGCAAAATACATCCTTCTACCATGGCGTTTTTCAATGAAGTTGTTCCAATTTTCTGTTGAGTGACACTCCCCGTGCCCCCAATCGTAAACTTAACCAATACTTTTCCGTACAGATCCGGATTCGCCGACAGTTGCCGCTCGTAGCAGTACCGAACCTGCCCCAAATTCTGTTCAATCACTTTCGCGATCACATCACGAGCCAGTCCACCCTGAACTTCGGTTTCTTCTTCAAGGATCCCAACATTGGCCGACCCAACACTGGCAGCAACAAGTCCGCCAACTTTCTTATAAGACTGAGATCCACCGCCTTTACCGGCCGTAGAAACACCTTTCAGCTTAAACTCTTTCGCCNGCGTACCAGCCCCTGCTGGCTTGGCCTTACCCAAAGACGCCAAGGCACGAGAGGTCGGCTGCGAATCCGGGCGGGCTCCCCGAGTGGCAATTTTAATCGAATTCTTAGCCGCTCTCTGAGAAATTTTCCCGATCAACTGTGATAAACCAGCAGCTCGAATCTTATTCACAACACGAGCGACCTTCTTACTAGGCTCTTTCGCCGTCGCCTGTTGTGCTTTCGCAGAAGACTCGACCTTCTGCTGCGTCTTCGCCGATCGCTTAATAAACTGCTGACTTTTCTTCGCCTGCTGNCGTCGCTTTCTTGCCGAATCCGCATCGTAGATCAGCTTGGTGTACTGGTTTTTATCGGGTTCGATAATCTTAACGTCGTCCTCAGGCTTTTCAGGAGCAAACATCATCAACAAAACGACGATTCCAGCAATCAAACCAGATCCGATCAAAGGGGCCTTCATGCTTGGCTCAACCAAATCTGAGACCACTTCAACGCTAGATTTATGCAGGTCAGTCCCTGCGGCCAACCGCTGTTGAACACGAACATCACCATATTCGTGATAAACCCACTCGGACGAATTCGGAGCCTTCAAAACATAATTCTGAGTCCCATGACGATAGGTGTACGACTGGGACGCTTTCAACAGCAAGGTATCAATAACAAAGCCGTGTTTTTTGATGACAACCTGATGAAAAGGCTGCCCCTTCCCCTTTAGGTCGGTACCAACTCCCTCAGAGAACAACTTGGNCGTCACGTCTTTGGGAATCAGCTTCAGTGTGTGCCCACCAATCACAACCATGGTCGTCTTCTTGATTGGCTCTTCGATAACTGGTTGCTTTCGAATCCATGTTCCTGATTCGCTCCCCATATCAGAGAGAACCCAGTAATTTGTCTCGAACTCGATGTTCGCATGCACGCCTTCGACCTCGTCACCGAGAAGACGAATATCAGAACCTCTAGACGATCCAATAGTCACAAGCCCCTTGCTGGACTTCAACCTGTGTCGACCAACGAACTTGTTCTGATAGTGATGTTCAATTTCCAGTTCTACACGTTTCATTGATTACCTTAATTGATCCACTGAAGATTTAATCTCATCGTCAAATTTCTTGCGGACTCGATACAAGGGAAGGAATTTGATTCCCTTTTTTTGCAAGACGTAGGCTCCGTCGGGGTTCCGAGCAAGACCATCAACATCTGACCCATCAAAACTAACCTCTTGGGTCTTCCGATAGATGACCCGCTTCGCAAAAGCTGTTTCAGCTAAACCAACAAGAATAATAAATGCGATCAGCATCTTCATTGCGACACCGCCTCTTCTGACTTTTTANCCGCCAATTTCTTGGCCTGCGTTTCAATCTTCTTCTCAAGATCTTTAACCTTCTCAGAGATTTTCTTCGGATCGACACTGCTTGGACCACGTCCGCCGTTCCGCTCTAAGATCTTATAGTGTTCAAGAGCTTCTTCAGCTTGGTTGAACTTTTCGTCAAGGATTCTGGCCAAAGCCAATCGAGCATCATGGTTCTTCGAATCCGACCGAACAACCTGACGATAGGAGTCCGCTGACTTTTCAAAGGCCCCTGCTCCGAAGTGAACTTTTGCAGCTAGCAAATGAGTGTCCCGATCAAACTCGCCCCCATATTTTTTGAAATCAGCAAGGTATCCTGCGGCCTTTTTATAGGACAAATCTCGCGCATGAACTTGGGCCAAATAAAGGTAGGACGACACTAAGCTAGGATCCCGATCAACAGCCTTTTCAAAGTCTTCTGTCGCCGCCGGAACGTTCTTCGCCAAATGATTGAGGCGCCCACGCTGAAAATAAAATAGCCCCGTTTTCGGCGAACGCTTGATCGCCAAGTTAATCATCCACATCGCACGCGGGTACTGGTTGGCGTGCTCGGCGAAAAGGCTTTTGTAGTACACCGACCATGGACTAAAAGGTTCTCGGCGGGTCAAAAGCTCATTGAGCTGTTGGGCTGTACCGTAACGGCTTTTCGCCACACAGGCATTCAGCTGATCAAGCAGATCGCGCCAAGCAAGAGCTTTCGAACTTTTCTTAACGCGACTTGGACAAGAGCCATCACGCTTCGCCTGCTTCGCATCGACGGATTGCAGCCCTCGAGTATACACTTCGACTGGAACCGTCGAAACCACGCTTTGCGTTTTTGGCGCAGACGCTTGGCACCCCATAAGTCCTAAAATTGCGATGATTCCTANTGGCTTCTTCATAGGCCGCCCACCTCTACACGCTTAACTTGTGGAAACAAAACATCTGTGGGAAAGCCCAACTCGATAGGCGGGTCCACAGGCTGAAAATTTAAACGATTGATCTCGGCCTGGATCTGCTGAGCCTGGCCGGTATATAACTTCAAACTTTTAGCTTGTTCGAGCGCTTCAGCTAAAGTCTCGACACTTTTGTCTTCCATCGGGAAGGTCAGTCGATCCAGTTCTTGCCGAAAAACTTGGGCATCTTGAGCTTCAAGCCCATCCGGAACCGGCATGGTCTTTAGCGCCTCGGCATAGTGCTTATAACACCCAGCCAACCGACGCAAAGCTTCGACAGCCAGTTCTGCATCACCGTATCGAGTGACGGCTTGAAACGCTTGCTGAGCTTTTTCTAGCTTTTCTGTTTTCAATGCCAACACCATAGATACACGATCTAACTGTGACTTAACCGATTGCTTCCGAAACTCTTCTTCAAGAATACGCGCCTGGATAAACCGAGCCTTGGCTCGAGCATGAGTATCCGCTTCTTTTCCCATCGAAACCAATGTCGATGCCTCTTTGAATGCCTCGGGCAGATTCTTAGACTCAAACACTCGCTCGACGACAACCAGTTGAGCCATAGACGCATACGGTTGAACTTTCGTCGCGATCGCCGACTTTAAAAAGCTTTCCTTTTCCGCTGCGTTGGACGCGTACTCACCCGAGTACAGCTTCCAAGCGGCATAGGCCTTGTCTTTGGCCGCACCAGATTTCAGAATATCCTTATACATTGATTTTGCTTTTACCTTTGAGCCGGAAAGGTCCGCATAGTCCGCCGCTAAGGTCATCAAAAGGGACTTTTCCTTCGGCTTACGGTCAGCAAGCTTGACGACGGTTTCAGAGGCCTTATCTAACAAGCCTGCCAGCTCAAAAACTTCAGTGGCGCGCTCAAGCGCGGCCTGGACCTGTTCCCCTTTAGAAAACAGTTTCGTGTACTTCACCGCAGACTCAGCGCCTTCTATAGCACGCCCGATTTTGAATTGGATTTCCACAGAGTTCCAATAAGCCTGTGGAGCCAACTTCGAATCCCGGTTTTCCAAAGCAAACTTTTGATAGCCTTCNACAGCCTCNGCCAGGCGGCCCTTCTCCTGCTGATCTTGAATTTCTAGGAAATAGGACTGACGATAAACCTGCTTCAACTTAGCCAATCGCTTCGGATCAGCCCCTTTTACTTGACCCAAAGCCTGCGCGTAGACCTTTAGCTCTGTGAAGTTCTTTTGAATATTCAATATATCCATATAAAGATCTTGGGATTTTTCGCCTTTGTCTTGTTTCGCAAAACGGGCCCCTAGATCCTTGAAAATCGGAGCGGAAAACGCGTAATTTTCTTTTTCGTAGGCGATTAAAGCCATTTTAAATTCGACATCCAGTAGGTACTTTCCTTTAGGATGAGACTTCTTGTACTTTCCGACCAAAGNACGAAATCGCTTTTCGTCTTTTTCTTCCCACTTTCCAGGGACAGACTTTTCTAAAGCCAATACCGCAGCATAGTGCGAATCATGACTGATGGTTTTATCTTTNGTATAATTCGAGACAATTTCGTATTGCTCACTGGCCTGACGATAGCGCTTACGACTAAAAAGATGTTCCGCATAAACNAAGCGCGCCTTTGTCGCTTCTTCAGATTCGAGGTTGCGTTCAAGATAGATTTGAAACGCCTGCTCGAGAGAATCGGCAAAGACCGTATAGGTTGGGTTTTTCTTCCAAAGGCGAAGCCACTTTTGAGCATACCGCAAAGCCGTTTTATTTAANCGNTCTTGGCANGTCCGGCNCTCTTCATCCGCAGANANAATCTGTTTNCCCGTAACCTTCACCGGAGCGGCCTTCTGTTGAGCCTTCGTCCAGCGACTATCCACGGCACACAACGCGTGAAACTGCTTCAGCTGATCCACCGCTTCTGGTCGATCCTTCTGGGCCTCACCATTTGAAACCAAACGCTCGAAAACTTCCGGTAACTCAGCCGACGACTTTCGTTTGTCCTTAAAGTCTTCCAGCAGAACCTTTTCGTCCCCGTACTTCGAGTGACGACTGTAAAGGGTCGCCAGTTTTAAAACATAAGGTTCCGGATCTAGGCTTCCAGCTTGCTTAACAAAATAGTCGTGACCGGCTGAAGCTGGTAGGACCTCTTCGAAGAAGACCGCCATATCCGCCAAGGCTTCTTTACGAAGATCCAGACGAGCATCGATATTATTTTCACTAACGAACACCCCGTAGCGGACAACTTCTTCAAGCTCTTTTAAGCCACCGATCGCATTCTGCAGGTTGTACTGGGACCAGGCCGCTTTGTAGACCCCATANGGGTAAACCCGAGAATTCGGATACTTTTTAATTGCCTCNAAGTGTTCAAGTGCAAACTTGAAGTTTTGACGTTTGAAGTTGATTTCACCGATGGCCAGATGAGCATCCGGCACTAAGGCGGACGCCTTAAACTTCGTGATCAACTTCCAATACAGTGCTTCAGCCTTTTTGTTCCAGGAAATCTGCTGACTGGCCAAGGCNTGGTTAAAAATAACCATGTCCATATTCGCAAACCGCGGAAACCGAGACTGCAATTTGGCGTAGATGCTTATGGCTTTCTGAACAAGATCTTTCGAAGACTTCTTTTTTAAAGCCTTCGGCATCAAGCTGACAATTTTGTCGGACTCACGATTCACTTCAAAAAACATCGCTGACTTTGCACGACGCATGTAAAGCTCGGCCAATCGAAACCAAAGCTCTGGCTCGAGGTAAGTGCCACGATGCTTTTTAAGGAGCTTCTTGACCTGAGAGATAGCTAGTTCTTCAGTGTGAGTAATCAGCTGCTCGGTTTTAGCAGCACGAATATCGTTCTTTTCACCCTGCCCAGGAACAAACTTCAAATCTTCAATGACAGACCCATCCTGATTCTTCTTTTCCGCGGCCCGCACTTGAGAAAAGGCAAACAGAACAATCAACGCCGACAAACAAAACGCCATAAAAGGCACAAGCACATCAGCGACACTGATACGCGCGACCTTTACTTTGGGTTTTCTTCGTCGAGGATCATTTCTCACAATATTACTCCACGGCGATGGTTGCCATCTTCATGTCGGCGTAGCCCGCCAACGAAGAGGTATACATCACCTTCTTCAACAGGTCGTAAGGCAATTTAGCGTCAGCCTGCATGACTACGACTCCTTCAAATTTAAATTCTTCATTGATCTCGGCGATTTTCTGAGACTGCTTCGCCAGACGATCGAGCTCTTTGTAAAGAGGCTGGATAAAGTCCTGATCAGACTCTTCAACGTCTTCCGACTTCAACTTGCCTTCAACCAGTTCCGCCACCTGCTTTTGATCGACAAAAATCGCTTTTTGCGAAACGATCAGTTTGACTCCCTCAACTGGGTTCGTCGTTGTAATCGAGCTTGGCAGTCGAAGACCCTTGTGAGGCGTCACGTTTACCGCACTGCTATCAAAGCTTTTTAATAAAAAGACAATCAGGATTGTGAACATGTCGACCATGGCCGTCAGCTGCAACACAAAGGTGGCTTTTTTGTTATCCTGTTTTAGTTTTTCAACAGCTCGTCTCATGACTACTACCTAGCTTTCAACCACATTAGAAAAGACCACGTTCGGAAACATGACTTTCGTAAACACCGCTTCTCCATCTTCCGATTTCACAGGAAACTGAAGGCTTTGGTTTTTTGTTTTTCGTGCTTCATCAATCACTGCAACGATATCTGCGTAAGCCACTGAGGAGGCCGGACTCAGTTGCAACTGATAGATATCCGGGTGCTGACTTTTTACTTTTTCAAGGCCCTTGGCCAGGCGCTCAAGATCCCAGCCGCCATTGACAGCAGCAATCTGATCTTTCCAAATAACTTTGCCGTCCATCGCAAGCCGTAACTGCATCCCCTTGTCATCAAACAAGTCCAGCTCAACATTATACTGTCGATCCTTTTTCTGCTGATCTTCCGCGATCGCCTTTTCAACAGCCTGGGGNAGTTGGCTTTCGATCACTCGAATCTTCAGAAATGATGTCGCAAGAAGCATCAGCGGGATCAGGGTCACCATCAATGCAAGCATTGGCGATAGATCCAAATCAAACGTGCTTTCATCTTGAGCTGGGCGTACCAGTCGACGTCTACGAGCCACTTACAACCTCCACCCTTACGACGCAGACTTTACATGCGGCGCTGGAGGCTGTTGTCCTGATGCTCGTTGTAGTTCGGCCTCTTGAATCGATTTAGGGAAAACACCATTTTTTGTGAACGGCTGATAGTGACGTGTCGTCAACCAGTCGACCACCTTTGTCGAATGCTCTGAGACAAGCTCTAGCAAGTGATTTTGTCGCGAATGCAAAAAGGCATAACCAATCAATACTGGAATCGCCACAGTCAAACCGTAAGCGGTCGTATTCATCGCTGTTGAAATACCAAGTGCCAGTAGCTTTTGTTTCTCAGCTGGATCGGCTCCACTGACGGCTTCAAACGAAAGCATCAGACCAGTGATCGTTCCAAGTAGCCCCATCAACGTGGCCACATTAGCGATCATCGCCAGATAGCCAAGACGCTTACCNAACATGGGGATGATTTCCGAAAGGGCGATATCTAGACCTTGATTGATACCGTCGTCATCACGATCGGCACGCTCTAGAACACCTTTTACGACATGAGCCAAAGGCGACTTTTTGTTAGCAGCACAAAAAGTGATGGCTTCTTCGATTTGATCACTCATGATCAAGCTTCGAATCTGACTCATGAACTGCTGAGTCTTAATACTATAATCGAAGAACAGGACTTTCATTCGCTCAAGGATCAAAGCGGCGCCGGCTGCACCCATCAAAATGATCCCATAAACAGTTGCCTGACCTAGTAACTCCATTTTTCCTCCGTTCAACGTTCCACAAAAACCGATTTCATTGATAAGAGCTCAAGGAATTACATGCAGCAGGAATGAGCTATCAAATTAGAATGTCGTTTTCTTTCTTAAGCGGCCTCCGCCGTTGCAGTGAAATCGTCCAAAAATTTCTTAGTTTCATCACTAATGTTAGTAAACTTTAAACCATACCGAATGGGCGCACTTCGATCCTTCACCCCATCCACATACCGTTTGCTAACAACTTCGCAAACGGCATTGAACGGAGGAACACCGTCGCCTGGTTTAAAGTGTAAATAAAGACGCTGCCCTGGAACGACCATGGCATTTTCCATAATCACTCCAGCACCACCAGCACTGATTTCAACCCCTTGCCCCTTCCAAACCGTTTGGTTGTCATGGACCAGGATCGTGCCGCCGTACTTTACACGTCGATGCTTACGTCGAAAGAACACCTCTTCGATTTCAGGCATCAACGTTTTTTGCATCTTTTCGATACTGTTCGAATTAAAATCATCGATCTCGGCAACCCGCTGCCAAGATTCCATTCCAGCTTTCCAAACGAAATCGAACTCAAATACAAGCTTTTGCTGAAGCATTTTGACAACGTCCACATAGGTAAAAGGTCCGAACTTATTGTCACCCTTCAGGATGAACCACTCGGACGTCATTTGTTTTTCCATGCTTCCAGAGTTCGAACTCGGCTCTCCGGACTGAGCTTCCATTTCTTCCACAGCCGGGGCCGCGCCTGGCTTGGGTGGAGCCGAAGGCTTCATCGCTGACAGATGTTCTTTAAGAGCTTCGTATTCGGCAAGCAGGACCCAATCACCTGCTTGGTCGTCGTAGATATAGTCCAAGGCAAAA
>NYZX01000124.1 GCA_002686065.1 Pseudobdellovibrionaceae bacterium
GTCGTTGAGTTGAGCCCAGGAGAGACCTTGATCGGGCTTCGCGCACTGATTAAGGCTGGGGTATCGACCCGTCCGGAACATCTACAGATGAACTTGGATCCCTTGGCGGAAAAGGTCTTATCCGAGGTGTTCCTTCGACCAATGGATGCCAGCGAGTTGTGGGGTTATGCCAATCGATATTTTGTTTCGTCCGATATTGCTGTGATGATGCTAGGTTTAGGCGATGCTGAATTGCCGGATCACTTGGCGGCGGCCCCTAAAAAGGTGACAAAGGGTCTTCGGTTGAGAGCTTCGATGTTGTGGATGCTGTACCGGGGTTTTGGTGTCAGTCCGAAAGCATTGGTTGAAAACGAAGATGTTGTTTGGGAGGCAACGAAAGCCATTTTTGGAAAAGGGCGGAAAGGAAAGGCCTTCGAGCAGGCGGTTCGTCGAAACATCGACCTTGAAGAGTGGCGCGGCCAGCTTCTGTCTATTGGGTTTCAGCAAGAAGATATCACTCATCAGATGACTTGGAGCCATCAGAAAATCGTGGATGCGATTCGGGCTCTTTTTGCTGAAGGAATTCCATTGAATGCGAATCACGTACGCCGGAATTTTGACCCGAAAGCGATCGATGTTTTAAGCCGTCTGTTTCGGCGTAAGCTTTCGCCCTACAGTTTGTACGGGATTGCCAACTACTATTTTGGATCTTGGGATCTTGCTTTACAGACCGCCGGGTTTGAAGTCGAACGGGTTCGTCGAAGACTATCTCGTCGGGTGGATATGTTACCTGACTATATTGAAATCGAAACGACTCATGATTCTGAGGGCCGTCGTCAGCGCTTTGTTTCATTTTCGCAAGGTGTTGTTGCAACGGCAGAGGAGGTCGAGCAGCAGGATGATCTCGCCTTCTTGGATCGGTCTAAAATTGAGCTAGATGTTTCGAGGGCCGAGCTCCTGAATGCCTTGTTGAGGGTGCTCGAATCCGAAGAGGTCGACTTTGACTACCCGGACCTGATCGCTCGGCGGGTATCGGCGATTTTGGGTCGCCATATTTCCGTTGCCGAGATCGAGGCCTTACTTGAGCGCCTGAGGCAGTCGGCAGGGGTTTCGATCTAGCTGTCTCAAGATCCCTGTTTCATTTTGAGACAAACCGGTGATTGATCCTAACTATTTTAACACCTGTCAACCAACTTAACAGCTAGCTCCGCTAGGTTTGCCGTGAATTGGCACCCCGTTCGCACTGTAAAAGGGTGAATCAAAGGGGAGAGTAATGGATCAAAGTAATATTATTCCATTTCCAAAGTTGCAGACTAAGCGTGTAAGACGCATCAAGCGCATCAACCAAGAGCGCTCACTTCGACGAACGATGGTTGCAACAAGTATTGTATCTGTGGTCTTCGTGGTCACGTTAATGAACGCATCCTTTACAGGGCAAGCCGAGCAAAGCCCGGTGGCAACGGGGCGAGGACCAGCTAGCGTTGGTGCCAGCCAAACACGCGATGTTCAACTTGAAAAACGCCTTATTAAGAAGCTTTCACAGTACCGTGCTGTCAGTGAAGCTGAGCTTTCAAGCATTGCTGGTGACAAGCCGAGCCTAGCTGAAAAACTTCAGTTTGAAGTCTTGGCGGGGAACTATGATGTTGTCTATAAAGATCAGCAGGTGAAAGAAATTACGATGTCACAGACCTCAACTTGGGCTGAGCCGCAAAAAATTGAGAACCCACAAGACTTGATTACCAAATATAAAGCTTTGTTTGGTTCAGATATTCATAATGTGGCTTTTGACCGTCAGCAAGATGGTCTTGATCAGTCAAGAACCCACTTCTTTCGCTTAGAGTCTCAAGCCGCTGATCAAAGCAAGACCTTGGCCTTAAAGCTGGATGCTGGTGGCCACCTTCTATGGATCAAGCAGGTCGAGTAAAGCCCCCTAGAATCAAGCTTTTCACCAGGGTTCCCGATATAATACTATGATCACTCGGGACCCTTACGAAGGCCACAAACCAGCTCAAATCGAAGCTTCTAAAGTGTCAGAAATGAACAAAGAAGAGACTCGGCTTGTGGCTCATGCATTCGACCGTTTAGGCGCAGGCATTATTGACCTGTTTGTGGTTCTACTGCCCGTTGTCCTTCTGTTGGTTTCACCATTGAAGCGCGAGATGACCCTATCGCTCATCCTCGACGAGCAAATTCGATTTTCGACAAGCCTGTTTTTGATGGCCATGATCACTTGGTCTGTTGTGGGCTTATACCAATGTGTTTTTTATTACTGGTTCCATGCCACGCCTGGGAAGATGTTCTTTCACTTAAAGCTGATTGATGTGGAGGGCGAGGCCGAGCTGACACCAGCGCAGCTGCTAGCTCGATACTTCTTTTGGACCTTTTCGGTGGTGTTGCATATTCCGCTGTTTTTTATCCTGATCGACAAAAAGGGACGGGCGCCTCATGACCGAATTGCTGGGACACAGGTGGTGCCAACAGATCCACAGCTATCGCGCCCGTTGATGCCTTTGGAGCGCCAGGTCGCCAAAGGGGCTTTGATGTCCATTTTATTCTTCGTGGGCTTCATTACGATTTCTTCAGTTAGCCGGATGGCGAATTACCTTCTTCAGGAAGAGCGGCAGTACGCCGGCCTCGAGGAAAAAGGGGTCCTTTGCCGTGAGCTTGGCGAAAAACTGGCTCACTCAAGTTCAGGTATGACCCGGCTTGAGGCGGCCATGCTGATTTTTAGCATGGAAGGTATTTCAAAAAACTGTCTTGGGATGGAAGCCGAGTTTGCTCTTCAGCACGGTCAGCAAACCGACTTGGCCTATCTGGCGAAGTCCTTTTCTTTAAGTGAGTTTGAACAGGTTTCGGACCTTTACTTGGACCGCGTTTGTCGTGAAAACCCGCAGAGTCAGGCCTGTCAGTTTACGCAGTCCCTGGATCATATTGACTTTGAAGGGTCGCAGGTCGCTTTGGAAATGCCAGCCTATGTTCGAGTCTGGCGTTTGAGGCAAGCGGCTTCTGTTGAGAACTTTCGCATGGCCGCCGCTTTGATGAAGTCCTTAGACGAACTTGATTTGACGGCAAATTTTCTTGTTCCTCACAAAGTGAAAGATCAGGTCTATCAGGGGAAGATGGGGCAGGCTGAAATCAGTTATGACCTGACGAAAACAGTCCTGAGCCGCAGTGATGCAGCTAACCTGGGGGCATGGGTTTGTTGGCATCACGCGCCTGAGTCCTGTGCCAACACTCAGCCTAAAAGCTGTATGGACGTTTCTGGTATGGTTCATCGTTCGACGGACCGCTTAAGCTTACTGAGCTCACTAGCGGCCTTACGTGCCGAGCAGTGCTTTGGGAAGGCTCTTCCTAAGTCACGCTTTCATCCGGATATTCTTCGCCTCAGTGAGCTAAGACAAAACAAAGAAGGACTTGTCAAAGTCGCACTCGACCCTTTGCAAGCAGTGAACACGCGTTTGGAAGCGATGGCGCAGGTGCTTAGAATGTCTGATGTTCCTCCGGCTGGGTTTCAGCAGGTTTGGGGGATGTTGACGGAAAGTGTCTATTGGGCAAAAGTTGGCGAGACCTTGTTGGACGCGCATTTTCAAAGTCAGGACTGGGAAAGTACGGTCCGAATCTATCAGCGACTTCAAGACTATCGCGAGCTGTCCAGCGAGCGAAAGGATCAGGTCCTGTGGTCGGCGATTCAACAGGGGGATCAGCGCCTTATCGACAAATTGGCGCCCAAGCCAGCCGCCTCGATTCGTCGCCCCGCCAGTGTCACTCGTGAGTGGCGGTCTCGCTTAGAGACCTGGAAGGCGGGACGGTAATGCTGTTTCCCTATCTAGGTGGAATTCAAAATTTTCTAAGAGCTCCGGTGACTTGGTTATTAGTTTTGGCCAATGTGGGGATTTTTTTCTTTTACTTCGAGCAATCGCAAAGTGTCAGCCGTCAATTGGATCACCATTTAGATGATGATTTTTTTATTCAAACTCAAGGTGAGCTTTACAAGCGGTTTCTAAAATCTCCGCGGACCATTGCTTCGGCCGAGGTCTCACATCGTGTATACCTTATGGGAACTTTGGCTCTAAGGGATCAGTCCTTTCTTTCTGCCGTCAACGTCATTCCAGCCAGTGCTGACCGGGTTGCTTTTGATTATTGGAGGCGCTCCGTTCAAAGTTTGCTTCATGCCCGGCGGCAACACCCCAATTTCTTTATGGGGCTCACCTTGCATAAGTCGGGTTGGAGGCAGTATCTGCTTTATCAATTCGCTCACAGTAGTTTCCAACATCTGATTGGAAATATGGTCTTCCTGTTGATCTTCGGAGCTGTTCTCGAGCAGTTGCTGGGTGGCTTAGGGTTTTTGATGGTGTACTTGGGGTCAGGGGTTGTGGCAGCTTTGGCTTTTTTAAGTATGACCGAGCCTACGACAGCTCCACTGGTCGGTGCTTCGGGTTCGATTAGTGGGCTGATTGCATTGTTTGCAACACTCTACTGGAACCGGCCAGTCCGTTACTTTTTCTGGGTATTGCCTCGGAAAAACTACTATGGGTTTATCTTTCTGCCAGCCATCATTACGCTTTTTTTGTGGATGATGACGGACCTAGCAGGCTACTTAAGCGCCGTTGGAGACTTTGGCGGTGTCGCCTATTCAGCGCATCTTGGTGGGCACTTCGCAGGCTTTCTTTTGGGAGTCGCATTGCTTCAGTTTTCTGATATCAGAAAGCGCATGGACAAGGGAACTTACGTCAGTCAAGGCCCGTGGGCGTGGAACCGCAAAGGATTCCAGCCCTTCCGTTAAAGCCTGACTCGCTAGGATTCTTCGCTTGGCGCGAACCCACGTCTCATGGTGTTTTCTGTCGACACTCGTGGCTCCATATACTGTTTCAAATAGTCTGGGCCCCCGGTTTTACTTCCTAAACCAGACATCTTGTAGCCACCGAAAGGGTGGCGGTTGACTAAGGCTCCAGTGATGCTTCGGTTGATATACAGGTTTCCAACTTCGATCTCTTGTCTGGCGCGCTCGATATTGTTCGGAGATCGCGAATAGATGCCTCCTGTTAGTCCATACTCAACACTGTTCACAATATGGATGGCCTCGTCGATGTCCTTTGCTCGTATGACGGCTAGGACTGGTCCAAAAAGCTCCTGGTGAGCTATGTCGGCATCAGGTTGAACATCGGCAAATATCGTGTGTGGGACATAATAGCCGGTTGGCGGGACCTCCCCTTGGAAGACCATCCGGCTTGTCGACTTCGCAGATTCGATCATACTAAGAATTCTTTTTTGTGATTCCTCGTCGATAACGGCAGTGTAAAACGATTTTGGATCGGACCCTGGCCCGACGTGAAGACTTTTTGCCGCTTCAACTAAGCGATCTAAAAATCGATCATAAATACTATCTAGCACGACAATGCGTGAGGCAGCTGAACACTTTTGTCCTTGGAAAGCAAAGGCCGAGTATATAACGCCGGCGACGGCTTCGTCGAGGTCGGCATCGCTATCGATGATGACCGCGTTTTTGCCACCCATTTCAATGATACATCGCTTTAAAGATTTTTGGCCCGGTCGAACCGTCGAAGCCTTATTTAAAATATCAAGGCCAACGGCTTTTGAGCCAGTGAAGCTAATTGTCGCAACGTCTTTATGATCGACCAAGTAGGCGCCAACGTCCTCACCTAAGCCAGGAAGGAAGTTGACGACCCCTTTGGGGCACCCGGCCTCTTGAAGCATTTCCATAAGTTTCCAAGCGATGATGGTCGATTGCTCAGCAGGCTTCATGACCACCGTGTTTCCGGTAACTATGGCGGCTGAGACCATGCCGGTCAGAATCGCCAAGGGAAAGTTCCACGGAGCAATCACTGCCGTTACTCCACGAGGGCGATAGTGATAGAGGCTGACTTCACCAGGGACATGTCCAACTCGTTCGGAAACACCCACTCGAAGAATGTCACGGGCGTAGTACTTCAGAAAGTCGATGGCTTCGGTGATGTCACCATCAGCTTCAGACCAGGTTTTACCGACTTCGAAGACTTCCAGAGCGATCAGGTCATCGCGGTTCTTTTCAATGATTTCGGCCAATCGATTCAAGACAAGAGCGCGTTCGCCGATCATCTTAAGGCTCCAGTCCTTTCCGGCCTGTTTGGCCGACTGGACAGCTTGCTCAGCCTGTTCGTTTGTCGCTTTGGCGAAGGTGCCGATAACCAGGCTGGGGTCGAAGGGGCAGACTGACGACAGGGTTTCGTTGGTGGTCAGTATTTGGTTGTCGATGACCACCGGGCTTTGTATTGGCAGTTTGGCGCGAACCCTTTCCAGGGCTTGGTGCATGCGGTCTCTGGGGTCTTTTTTGGCAAAATCATATAGGGGATGGTTGTTAAAGCGGATCAAGTCGGGGATATAGGCTTCGCTTTTCACCAAATGGGTTTTAGGAGCCCGCATGAGGTCTTCCGTTGGAACGTTGTCCGCAAACTTGTTCTTCAAAAATGACTCGTTTGAGGTGTTCTCAAGAAGGCGACGAACAAGATATGCCATTCCAGGAATCAGTTCACCGACCGTGGCGTATTCTCGAACGCGATAGCCTTTTTCAATCAGGGTGTACTTAATTTGATCTGCCATCCCGTAAAGCATTTGAAGCTCGATGCCGTTTTTAGGAATGCCTAAGGCTTCGGCTTTGACGATAGCATGGCAAATCGAACGCACGTTATGGCTTCCAACGGCAAGCTTCAGGTGGGGGTAGCCTTCAAGAAGAACATCTGTACAGTCTTCAAAGTTGGCGTCACTTTCCATCTTATTGGTGTAAACGGGAGTGGGCCAGCCTTCTTGTTTGGCGTGGATGGTTTCGTAGTCCCAATAGGCGCCCTTAACGAGGCGGATGCTGAAGGGCGTTTCACGACGTTTAGCGATGTCCACCATGCGCTTGCAGTCGGCTAAACTTTCACGCAAGTAAGCCTGCATGACGATTCCAAAGTGAGGCCACTGGCGAAATTCGTCCTCACTGATGATCTGTTCAAATACATCAATGGTGAGGTCTTTGTAGTGGTAAGACTCCATGTCCAAGTTGAGAAAAACATTGTTTTTTATCGCCGACCGTAAAATGGGGCGAAGGCGATCTTTTAAGGTTTCGACGGTATTGTCCCAGTCTTTTACATTGATCTGCGAATATAACGAGGTCAGTTTGACCGAAACGTTGATCGCAGGGATGTCACCGAAGCTATCTGTGTCGAGGACCTCGTTTCGAACGAAGGATTTTTGGTCCGCCGAGAGCTGTTCAATGAGCTCGATGTATCGATTGAAATAATCTTGAGCTTCCTGCTCGGACAAGGTTGCTTCGCCAAGCAAGTCCACCGTAAACGCCAGGTTGTTGTTGCGGGCTTTCTTTAAAACGGGGATCGCGTCTTTTGGGCGCTCGCCGGTAATAAACATCTTCGCCATCTGTTCGACGTTTTTTTTAACGGCCGCCGCCATTAAGCCAGGAGCCAAAGATCCGACGCCGACACCGAAGTTAAAAATACTTGGTAGCTTTCCGTCGGTTTTTCCTTCGGTGAAGTACTCTTTCATATGTTGGGCGACTTCAGAGCTATTTCCTAATGTTGGTAACACATCGACAAAGCGAAACATGCTGACTTTGAATGCCTCGTTGCGCATGCTCCAGTCCATGATTTGGCCGTACCACCAGTCTTTGTTGAACACCGACTTTTGGTTCTTTACCGGGGCGTTTAAGATCTCTTTACCCAGCTTAAAGATGCGGCTTTCGATATCGTTTTGATTTGGTGTGTTGTTTTCTGTCTCGTTATGACTCTGGTGCATATGCTTCTTCCCCGTATCGAAACAAACGCGCAAGAACCCTTGCGCTGTTCGGCTTAACTTTCACCTAAACCAAGGTGATTTCGAAAGTGATTGGCCAATTAGACCGATAGAACTATGAGGGATGTTCTTAAATTTCAAGCGCATTTCTGATGCGCCTCGGAAATGAAGAGGCCGGATGCGGGTGGGCGATTTTTTGATTGGTGTTAATACTTAAAATCTAGGATTGTACTATAGGTTCTGTTTATCTATAGTCAGGTGTTCTTTTGGAGGTCTACATGTCTGTAGGGAGAGTTTTAATCGTCGATGACGACAGTGATGTGAGAGACTACTTAGTCGGCGCTTTAAGCCAGCAGGGTTTTGATGCCGTCAGTATCGACAGTGGGAACAATATTGTTCCTGTCACACGTCAACTGAAGCCGGATTTGATTTTACTAGATCATCGCATGCCAGGGGTCACAGGGTCTGATGTTATTCGTAACGTGAAGTCTGATCCCGAGCTTTACCGTATTCCTATTATCATGGTGACAGGTGTCGATACCGAAGAGCAAAAAGTGGAAGCCCTCGAGCTAGGTGCGGACGACTATATTGTTAAACCTTTCTTGCCTCGTGAACTTTCGGCGCGAATCAAAGCGGTTCTTCGCAGAACGATGACTCAGCCGCAAGTTGTTCAAGAGTTCAATACACTTGAAAGTGGGGAGCTTGCCGTGGACCTTCGCTCTCACAAAGTGACTCGTTCCGGAGAGGAAGTGTATCTGACTTTGACCGAGTTCCGAATTTTAAGTGAGCTTTTAAAAAGAAAAGGTCAGGTTTTGTCGCGTGATCGACTGCGTGAAACCGCTCTGGGTAATTTAAATGTAACGGATCGAACCATCGACGTTCATATGGCCTCGCTTCGCAAAAAGCTAGACGATGAGGCTCGACACATCCAAACCGTTCGTGGTGTTGGTTACCGTTTTTCATAATACTTAAAACAAAGATAAGTCCCTCAAGCTACTTTCGCGCAGGCGGGAGCTTGGGGTGGGCTTTCGCGTCCCCAGCTGGTGCAGGTAGGTTTTCAGGTAGGTCAGTTGGCCCTCTGTAGATCGCCACGGTCGTGGCCTGGAGCCGGTATGTATGGTCAGCGTCGGGAGAATTTTGAGGTCCTCTGTTGAGAGCTTCAAAATGCCCCTCAGCTGATGTCTTATTTCTAGACGAACATCAGGCAGATTATAAGAAAAAGTTTTTTAATGGACCTATATAAGCTTCTTATATCAATTTATTGTCATCTGAGGGGTTGATATATAAGAAACTCTTATATATCAGCTAAGTTTCCAAAGGGAGTTTTTGTCGAATGTTCGAAAGCCGCCCGGATTTCGGTCATCATTAGGCTAACTTGTTCAAAAATTCAGCTTCGCTTGTTGTGATGCGCGCGTTTGCGGTGCGCCAGAAATGGGCCAGGCGGGTGTATTGATTTTATACACCTTTGAAAAATCAATCATTTCAATAGTTTGGATGTATGAGGCCGCGGACTTGGGGCGGCCCAGGCTGTGGGTCTGGTGGCAGTCGACAGTCCGTGCGGTCACGCAGCCGTGGTTTTGATTCGTATTTTTTAAGTAATATTAGATGCTTAGGTCGTATTTTGGGAGCGGTATCAGTTTCGCAATAGAGACTGGTATGGTTTGGAAGTCACATCGTAAAAACCCAGCTTTGTTTTTTGTGATTGTTGCCGTGATGGTGGCAATACAAGCCTGTGCGCCGAAGCAGGAGTCTGAGGTTGGCTGTAACTTCGTTCTTAATAGCATTGGGCAGAGGGTCTCTTGGGGCGCACAGACGCCCGTGAAGCTGCTTGTCCATGAGTCCGTGCCGGCTCAGTACAATGACGCTTTAAAGTCGGCGGCAAAGACCTGGAACGACCTGGTTGGACGCCAGGTGATCGTGATCGATCAGTTTGGCGTTTCCGGGCTGGCGGAGCCATCGAAAGATGGTTTGAATGTCATTCATATGATGAACGATTGGGATGAAGATCGATATCGCACCGAGCAAGCAAGAACATCTATTTATTGGCAAGGTGCCCAGATCGTCGAAGCGGACATTCGAATCAATGATGTTGGTTTTGATTTTTCGGTCAGTAGTCCGACGCCTTCTGGGCAAGTTGATTTTGAAAGTTTGATGGTTCACGAGTTTGGCCATGTTTTAGGCTTAGCACATGCCGAAATTGACGGCAGTGTCATGGCGGCGACACTGGCTCGGGGACCGAGCCCACAAGCGCTGCGTCGAAACATTGATCCAAGCGTGGACTATTCCAATTCCTTGGCCTGTGAGTACTAAATGACGGCAAGGAGTGAAAAAAGTACCAACTTGGAACCGCCTGTCACACTGATTTTCCGCAGACAGGTTATTTCAGTTTTTTGTGAAGAAATTTGTGTCTAGACTATTAACCAAGGCTTAGGAGCGGCAGTAATGACAAAACAAAGTCAAATTTTGGAGACCCAACTAAAAACAATCAACTCTTCGAGTGTGGCCGTTGGGTATGAGGCGCGTTCTGCCTCGGTTGAGCTGCCGGACTTCTCGTCAGACCGTGTTGATCCGATTTCTCAGCTTCGTTCGAACTTGGCGCAGCTGGAAAATATGCAGATGAAGTTGAACTTCATGCTGAACGAGCTTTCAGGCTTAGTAAGAAAGCCTTAAGAGTATCCTATTTTAGGGACCTGAACTCGAAGGGTCCCATTTTCATAAGACCTGGTCAGTAGTTTCTCGTTCACGGGATGCCTGAGTGCGTGTTCTTCGCGGAAGGTTTCATGTTTGTTGGTGCTGACTCGTTTGTCACCAGTCCGAACTTCGTCTTCAAAACTTCGATTTCCCGACAAAATAATTCGATCTTCTTTGACGTAGACTTTCACGTTGTTGGCTTCATGTTCAGGGACTTGAACCGTGAAAACGTAGCCGCCAGGAAGCTCTTCTAGATTGGAGGGGAGGCCTTGTAAGCGGTAAAATCCGTCCACCTCAGCCTTGGACAGCTGCTTCATGGAATCTAGGTTTTCAAGTTGTTGGCGAACCTGGGCTTTGTGGAACCGGTCCTGTTGCGACTCGAGGGACTCGCTTTGCCATTTTTGGTTGGCATCATAGGTGCCCTTGTAGTTGTTGTACTGGTTTTCGAGCTCTTTGTTGAACTGTTTCTCGTTGGTCTGTACTTGCGTTTTATGGAGCTGCTCTCGCTTCATCTTTTGATCAAGGAACTTGTTTTCCTGTTGCACAAGCTCTTCTTGGTAGACTTGTTCTTGTTTTTTTAAGTCGCCTTGGTACTTTTCTTCGGCTTGAATGGTCGTTTTTTCGCCTTCAGCGTGAATGTTTCGAAGCTGTTCGTCGTACTCGGTGCGTAGTTTTGTTGTTTGCTCGATGCCGGTTGATTGAACCTTGACCAGCTCTTGCTGGTTGGACTCTTTTAAGTCGCGCACTTTTTGCTCGCCTTCACGCTGTGTTCGTTGTGCTTCGGTCGTATAGCGGTCACGCATTTGGTCGGTTTTAATATTTAGGGTATTGCGTTGTTTTTCGATCTCTTTTTGAGTTCGACTTTTGGCTTCAGTGATCTGGGTTCGGTTTTTCATTTCCAGGTCTTGAAGTTGTTTGGTGTAAATTTCTTTGGTTTCTTGGTTCTTTCGGCGAAACTTTTCCTGGGATTCTTGGAGCTCTTCATTGGATTTTGCGCGAATCGTTCGTAATTTTTTGGCGGACTCTTCCTGCGCTTGGCTGAGCTGTTCGTTGGTGGTGCGGTAAAACTGTTCTGCGGAGTCCTGCTGTCGCTGGATCATCCTTTGAGTTTTTTCGCGTTCGTTTTCACGCACTTGTTGCTCGCGATTTTGGATGCGGCTAATGCTTCGCTCGGTCCGGTCTTTTTCTTTTTCAAGGGACTGTTTAAGTTGTTCGATTTGTCGATCGCCCCGGTCTTTGACCTGAGTGTACTGAGACGAGTTACGTTGCTGGATTTGGCTGAGGCGCTTATCTTGGTTGTATTGGAGGTGATCGACTTTTTGCTCATGGTCACGTTTGATGTGGCTGATGGCCGCCGCTTGGTCCTTGCGCATTTCGGACTCTTTTTTGCGGTAGGACTCCTCAAGAGAGGTCAGTTCTTCTTCTCGATTTTGAACGATTTTTTGGCGCCGCTGTCGATAGCGGTCTTGAAGCTCTGCAAGGTCTTGAGCTTGTCGATTCATTTCTGAGCCAATATCTGATGCCATGCTTAAATTATAAAAGATCCTGGGCCAGATGGGTGTCATAGGCGAGTGAATGGCGACTTTCGGATGGGGCAGCTTTTACCTAGTTGCTGGCCGGGACTCGAAGTGGGGCCGGTTCTACGGCAGGACCATTGGGGTCAGGGCAGGGCTTTTTTCCATGTGAGGAGTTCATATAGCACATCCAGCTGGCTTCCAGTCGAATGACTTCGCCTTTATTGAGTGGGTAGTACTGGGGGTACTGTATGTGGTCGAGAATGGAGACTTCTTCGCGGGAAGTTCCAAGTTCTGGGTCCTCGATCCGTAGCCGGAAGACGCGGTAATCAGCAAAGCTCAAGGGCTGTGCGACAAATAAAAGGCTTATGAATAGATAGGGGCGAATCCAGCTCATAGTGAGTTATCGGATCAGCCGGCAATGCGTATTAATTTCTGGAGTACCAGGCCTTAGTGCTGGACTTTATGCGAGGCCCGGATCGTGCTTTCAAGTAAATGAAAGTAGGTGCGGACAACAATTTCATAGCTCTCGTGGTCCAGCGAGTTCAAATAGCGCTGTTTTTCGATAAAACTTTCGCGTTCGATAAGGCCATCCAGTAAATGCTGGATCTTACCCATATTGTCATCTTTGAAAAACTCTTCGTCGGGAAGAGACTTTTGCAGAATACGAGCCACGTCACTGTTTTCAAACAGGACATGAATGCCGTTCATCGATTGTCTTAGCAAATGCTCGATATGCTCTAAGTTGTCCTTTTTATCGGACTTGTTTGCACTATCTAGCCCCATGGACACTCCTTATCCATAAGCCTTATCGAACCCATTCTGATCTCGGCGACCGTGCCTTTTTAAAGATCAAATGCCCCTATGAATCCGACGCTGTTTTTATTTTTTTTACGATTTGGACAACAAGCAAGAAATATTACGCAGATGACATGTAATGTCGGAAGACTGTGCATCCCTGTCTTAACACGGGGGTAATTACCGACTACACTTTAGCCTTGGAGGTTCTGTGTCGAGAACAAAGCTGGCTAAGAAATCACAGGCGAACGATCCCGAGATTGTCATCGATAAAGAAAAGGGCTTGGTCTTTAAAGACGAAGATGCTCTTTATGATCATTTTGAACCTCAGATTCAATCGCTTGAATCGATCTATTTGAAATGGCGTTCGGAGTCTGATTTTTCAGATGAAGAATCAGAAGACTACGAAGATCTTTTGGTGCCGACTTTAGAAACCCCTGACGAGATTTGGATCAATGATCAGTTGGTCGAGGGTGAAAAGATGGCCGTCTACATCAAAGTTTTTGAGATCGAGGACTCGGGTGACCCTCGTGAGTTTATCTTATACTTGGCGATCACCTATTTGACCCACCAGATTCCTAGCTTCATCTACTTACATTTTCCAACAAAAGACCAAGACTTAGTCGAGCGCTACCGTGAGGGTGAACTTATGTATTCGCGGGCTCACGAAGAAGCGCCCGAAGGCGCGATTGACGGCGATGCTTTGGTTGAGGGCGATGAGCTGGCGACAGGTCTTTATCACGCTATGCTTTTGGTGCGTGATAAAGACGATATCCCGCCAAGTGACTTTGCGAAGTTTGCCGAATACCGAGAGAGCTCTGTGGAAGAGGCGGATGAAATTTGGCGGAACGCCGATTTGATGGGAAACATTTTGGTGAACTTTATCTGTGAGGTTGATGACGACGTGGAGTACGACGAGCTCTACTATATTGTTGTCACGTTAGAGGATCCACATAGCGATACCCATTCGCTGTTGTTTTCTTTTCCGACAAAAGATAAAAGCTTGGTCGATCGATATCGGCACGGTGAAAACCTTCAGGCCGAAGAAGTTTCAACAGAGTCGCCGCACTAATCTTTCATACAAACATAGCAGGACCGTCCACCCGAAGCTGATACCGAGGCGTTGGACGGTTGATTCGATGTTCTGGTTGTCGACCAGTAGGCGTAGTCATGGTTTGTGCCTATGTCGCAGCCACCCATATCACATTCCATAAAAGGAATTCGTCCTGTTTTAGTTAAGCAGGAAGATGGGCCGCCGTCGGCTGCCATTTGGCTGCCAGTTCCGCCATTCATGAAAAGCAGTTGGGTGCCTTGCCTAAGCTGGGTCCAGCCGGTGGGGCAGGATGTTGGAAAGTTAAGTATGGGCTGAGTGCCGAGGCAAACCGTGCAGCGGCTGGCCCAACCGCGGCCGATGGTGAGGGTTGCGCGCGGTGAGTTTATTGTGCTGAATCGGTGCAGCCAGTACGAGTAATCGTTTGCTGTTTGAACGTCACAGTCTCCGTTACTACACTCCATGAAAGGAAGTCCCTGGAAGTTTGGCCGACAAGAAGCTGGTGAATCCAACGAGAAGGAGGTGCCTGCTCCGCCTCCAGTAACTGCGATTAAACTATAGCCTGTCCACAGAGGGTCATAGCCGGTTGGGCAGGTTGGGGCCGTGTTGGTTTGTGAATGAATGACATAGGTATTAGCTCCGGTCGCCGTTGTGTTTTGATTGTAGCAAGAAGTGATCTCGTTCGTACTTGTGTCGGTGATGATTTGCAGTCGAATCGGTGTCCCTTGGTTGATCAAGTTTCCGGTCGCGCGAGTTCTTTCGGCTTCGAATTCTAGGGTCACGAAATAGGTGGTCAGGCCGGTTGACGGAGAATTCGTCAGTGCGGCAATGTCGTTCCCGCTGGAATCTTTTTGTCGAGCAAATGACAGGTTTTTAACAACAAGGCCGTTGCCAATATCTTCGCCTTCGCTAACGATTGGGATGGTGGCTGAACCAACGGTTCTGACAATGCTGGATAAGGTATTGACCGAGCCGCTATAGCGCGCCGGGGTTCCATCGGATTCTTTAAAGGCGGTGTCGCAAAGGGCGGAATTATTAATGATTCGGCTGATTTCGGACTTCAACAGATTGAAGTTGGTGTCTTGTCGGACGGAGTTTTGGTTTCGCACGCTCGAGGTCATCAGAGCTGTTGTTGCGGTCGCGATGATACCGACAAGGCCGGCAGCCAGCAGCGTCGACATCAGTGTCATGCCATGGTTGTTTTGAACACATTGAACTGGGTTCATCATCTTTACTTACTTTCTCACCCCAATGGGAAAGCTATAGATTATTGTATGAAGTTTCGCGACTCTTACCAAACTTTTGCAATGTTATGAACAAAACCACGATGTTTTCGTGTCACAAAAGGACACTTTCTCGCGTAACCTAGTTGTGTTCATCGTCAACAGGGAGGCCACAATGAACAGTACGATACGATTTATTGTCATCTTAGGTATTCTGTTAGGAAGCCTTTCATGGGCAAAAGCTGAAGACAGTTTGATCAATACCAATGACAGTTTGTTCTCTTCAAATGAATATGCCATCGACGGTTACGATGTGGTTGCCTACTTCAACGAAGGAAAAGCGGTGAAGGGGAGCGAGCAATTCAAAGTGCAGCACAAAGGTGTTCAATTTTACTTTTCAAGTGAGGCCAACCAAGCGGCCTTTAAGGAGAGTCCCGAAAAGTATGAGCCACAGTATGGCGGTTACTGCGCTTATGCGGTGTCCAAAGGAAGTACGGCGGGAGTCGATCCGACGGTTTTTGATGTGGTCGATGGGAAGCTTTATCTTAATTACAACAAGGATGTTCAAAAGAAGTGGCGGGCTGAAATGAAAAAGCATATCCAGCGCGCGGATGCGAATTGGCCGAAGGTTTTAAAGTAAAAAACCTTCGCGGGTTTTAGTCTTGGATGAAAAACCACTGGCAGTAGTCTTGGGTCGCGCTTTGATATTGGGTTTCCGTATATCCGGCGCTAGCCAAGTTAAAGTTGGGATGGATCACTTGCAGATCAACCAGCGAGTGGATCGACATAAAAAGGTTTGGATCCGAGTAGTATTGCGGAATCAAAAAACTTTCTGCCGCGATCAGCTCGTTGTTGTCCGACTCCGACTTCGAAATGGTCATCTGCATAGCCGTGTAACTGAGGGCGTCCGCGGACGGGAAGACGGCGATAATGTAATGATATTGAAAAAAGTTGTCGACAGTTATCGACGTCGAGCTTCCGTAAGCGTTGCTGATGATACTGCTTAACGAGGTTGCCGTGACCTCTTGGCCAAGATCAATCGCCTGCATATATTGGTTAGACAGGCTTAGGGCTTTTAGGGTGACGGGTGTTGAATCGTTGTATCTTGATCCCGCAGAGGCTTTCCAACGGTAAAATGAAAGGACGGTTCCCGAGCTGGAATAAAAGCTGTCGGGAAGATCTAAAATTCTCATTTGAACATATTCTGGGATAGCTTCTCCGGAATAGGAGTCGACGTAACTGGCGACAGCCATGCGCATTTCGGATGTTTGAATCCCGTTGCAGTCAGAGACAAGCCCTTGGAAATTGCTGGGCGCTATACTGTCATTGGCTCGTGACGACAGGTCGGTAGAGCTTCCTGAGTTCTTAGCGACCTTACTGGCCCCACAAGAAACTAAAAATAGGCTAAGGCCGATCAATACGAAGACCTTAACAGATCGTGTAGTGCGTGATTTCATTGTCCTCTCCTCCGACTCCTTGCCTACTTATGAAGCAAGATTGAGGCCAACAGGAGATTTTGTTTTTTAAAAATTAATAGGAATTACAGCTACTTAATGCGTATCAGTTCGAGACAATGAAGATCTTTGGCTCTGCGTGACTGTTCATAGGAATAAATGGTGTTATAAATGAACTATGAGTTCAGTAAGTCGTTGTAATTCCTATTCTATTCCGCGAAGTGTCCAATTCTTGTTCGGCTGTTTAGCCACCACAAGCTTTTTCAGCTGTGCCACGCCTTTAAAGCAGCACTATCAAATTCAGCCCTTACAGTCAGATGATGCTGTAACCATCGAAATCAAAGGTGTGGATGAAGAGGTTGAACTGCAAAAATACGTTTACCGGAGTCACGAGTGGACCGATGTGGACGGTCGTTCTGTCAAGTCAGAGCGTGAGTCTTCGTCCTTCGACGTGCAGACGACAACCTTGTTAAATGATGAAAGTTCGAAGCTGCTACACCAGGTGGTTGAAACGGTAAAGCAGTCGGGTGACGTCAACTTACACGATCTTGGGTTTCCCCAGAAAAAAGAGCGTATTAGTTTTATCTATTCTTCGCAGTCAGAGGTGTTGAAGGCCGGCAGCTACGATAAGCGTAGCTTGTTTTTTGTGCCCCCAGTTCCTTTGCCGAAAAAAGCCGTTAAAGTGGGTGATAGCTGGGATATGACCCACTCTTGGGTCAGCCAACAGTCTGGCTTCCCGCTGACGATCAAAGTGACGGCCTTGCTGAAAGACCTTCTTCAGTGCGGTGAGCAACGGTGCGCCAGTGTGGAGCTGTCTGGCCATGTTGAAGTTCCATTCTTAGACCCCAAAAAAGTTCGGTACTCGTCTCGAATTTTAGGGCGCTATTTATTCAACCTGGATCGTGGAAAGATGCTTTGGTCGAAGATCGTTAGCGAAGACTCGCTTCAAGCCGCTGAAAAGACGGTGAACGTACAGTCCTGCATTGTTTCTACCTTGCACAAGCCTAAGAAGCTCAGCTGGCTGACTGTCACTCCAGATTGCGAGCCGAAGGATCAGGACCTTCCCGACCTACCAAAAATCGAGCTGGCCGCAAAGAATTAGGCCTCCTATGGGGCCCGCGAGGCCCTCTGTGTCCTTTGGGTGAGTGGCACGATCTTTTCAATACACCAATGCTAGCAACAGATGATTCCGCTTAGGGTCGGTAGATTCCGTCTTGGGGATTTTGTCGGCCTGAATTGTCGCCGCGTGCGGTGTTTAGACACTTTTAGGCTTTTTAAAGGAGTTTGGAATGGGTGAAGTTTGGACGTCAGGGTGGAGATACCTAAAGGCGACGACGGTGATCCTTTTTTTACTTCTAAGTGGTGTGACTCATGCGACGCCGGTCTCGCAAGCTGTTCAGGTTCTAAATAGCTCAGTCGAGAATATCCTTGTGAACACAACCACGACCACGAACGGTGTCGGTGATTTGACTGGGCATGTAGATCTTATGCGGGGGCTGGTAAATAGAGGCCTAAAAGCCGAGGTCTATATCCTTGTTGACCGGTTCACGGTCGAATTTGCGAGGCAATACGTTGGGGACTCGAAGCAACTGCATCTTATCTCGGATGTGGGTGACTACTACAAGGCAACGGGATCACAGTCGATAGAACTTCTTCTTGAAGNCTTTATTTTTTATTTTAACGGNACTGGGNTCNGGTCNTCTNAGCATCGGGCGCCCATCATAGACAANCTGACTGAANNNCCAGATATGTACGTTCGCTTTTTGCCNGTTTTTTCTGAGGCGGCATGGCGTGGCGAGAGCTTTCTTTTNTATGAAGCGGAGGAGGTCCNGTTGCGCTCACCGGGGTTTTCAGACAANAACGGTGGGGCCGTATTTCCTTTTGTGGATCATATCCCGTCAGGTCCACAAGCTCAGAGAAGCTGGGCTCGTGATGTATTTCGGAAGAACCCAATACTAAGTGAGATTTTGGAAGCCAGTGAAAAGTCAGGCCACCATATAGCCATCACCTANGGAGCCCACAATGTATTTGTGAAGGCACGAAGAACCTTCAGCGGAGAAGAAATCAAAGAACGTCGTGTTGATGATGCGAAACGAATTTTTGGTGGATTTATGGATGCCGCTAATCTTCGTGGGGAAAAAGTTTTTTTACTTATGGTAAACGGTCTTAGTTATGGGTTTGATCGCCTGTTCGGTCCGGATCAGTCTGTCTTGTTTGATCAGCACAAGGACGGCGAGTTGACCGCCTTGAACTATCACGCGGCCTTGCCCGGGCTGACGCAAGACGAATATGCCGCTGCGATGATTTTAAGTGACTACCCGGCAATGATCGAAGGGACCCAATCAATATCTTTGGCTTTGCAGCTGGGCCAAGAGTTTATCAGTTTGCCTTCGCCTTGGAACTCAAAAAGCACCGAGGCTTTAGTGAGTCGGTCCGAAACATCGNAAGGNCACTGGTTTTACGAGATCCATAAAGACTCGAGGTACTCTTTTCTTGATCACAGCGATCTGATAGAGCGCGTCGACTTGGCGCCCTTGCCTTTGAAATCCAATGAATCACGACATCTGTTTCAGAAAATCAGGCTAGCGATTGGTGACTATGTCGATGTCTTTGCTGAAGACCTTGCAAAGGCCTTCGTTGAATCTGGTCGTAGCAACCATTGCACAATTCTGTTTTTAGATTAGCGGACAAACCGGCAAGCGTAGTTGTAGCCGTCGTCACAGGCTTGTTGGAAGTAGGTCTCAGCTTCTTCGCCTCGACCGGCCCGCCTTAGGGTGAAGCCTAGGCTATAGCGGATATAGCCAATATCCAGTTCATCGGAAGGGTCATGGCTGTTAAGGATTTGCTTATAGGTCTCGATGACCTCGAGGTTCTTGCCGTAGCGTCGCTGTTGTTCTATTTTTCGTTGAAGGCAATAGACATTTCCCGGTGTCGCCGTCAGGCAGCGATCGATGGCCATGTCTCGATCTTTTAAATCGCCAGCTTCAAAAGCAACATCAACGCCAGCTCGTAAACAATGCTCGGATGACGGGGCGACCTTCAGGCAAGATTCGATGGCTTGCTGGGCTTCCTCGGGTTCATTGTGGTAGCGGTGATGGGTGACTTTGGTTTCAAGGTATTCAGGGTTGTTAGGGTCGATACTTTCCATCATCAACAGAGCGCGAAGTTCGCTTTGGATATCTTGATTTTTGACGGCTTCGTCGTATTCAGTGACGGCCAGGTCAAATTTCATGTTCTGTTCCAACTTTTTGACACGGGCGGGATCCGGTTTGGTCGCTTCGGCAGCGTCAACGGAGCTTGGCCGACGTGTGGTTGTTGGCTGCAGCGGCGGCTCGGTGTTTGTGTCGGCTTTATCTGGCAAAGAGGCACCGGATGTTGAAGGTATCTGGGGTTCCTCAAGGAGTTTATCTAAAGTGGATTCGGGCGGATTGTAGGTGTTCTCGGTCCATGTCGATCCGATGACGATGCCGACAATCAAAACGATGACATACTCAATGACTCGAGACCTAAACATCAGCCTAGCTCCACCCAGGTGATGCCGTCACCGCCATTTTTCGGAGTGCCGGCAGTCCATTTTTTGACATAAACACTGCGGGACAGGTGGGATCGTACCGCCTTTTTTAAGGCGTCGGTCCCGTGTCCGTGGACGACGCGGACACGGTCCTCGTCATTGACCGCCGCTGTNTCCAATTGAACTTCTAACTGGGCGATGGCTTCGTCGACAGTCATGCCTCTTAGGTCAACAGTTCGGTCTTGTTCAGCCATTTCGACTTGTACCCGCGCCGACTTGCGAACTAAATCATGGGTTGGGTTCTGAGCCACGGCCGGTGGGCGAAGCTGCTTCCATGAAACCGTCAGCCGCATGGAGTTGGATAAAATGGGGATCTCGCCTTTACTGTTGGGCTCTCCCTGAATGATTCCGTCACGGCCAATAGGTTCAACATACACCTTTGAGCCTGATGGAAAGGATTTGTAAAAATCAGAAGCCGATGTGGGGCGAGCTTGTTTTCGTTCTTGGACCGATTTGTTAGAAACAATCTCCGGAAGTTCACTTTTAATTTTATTCAGCTCGTTAAATTTCTTGAAGGTATCTTCAACCTTGGCGAATTGGATCATTTGATCAATTTCATCACGAGCCTCATCGACCGCTTTTTGAACTTTCTGATCTTTTTCGCGTTCGAGCCGATTAAAAAGCTTATCGTATTTCGACTTGGCTTCCTCGGCTTGNGCCGAGCGCTTTAAAAACTGGTCCCTCATCGTCGCAAGATCTTTTCGAAGGTCTTCGATTTCGCTAAGTTGCTTTTGATAGTCTTTACGNTCGGGACTGAGGTATTCGTAAGCTNTTTCCACGACGGACTCTTCAACCCCAACTCGTCGAGCNGTTTGAATGGCCAGGGATTGTCCGGGCACCCCAACGAGGAACTGATAAGTTGGGTGACCTGTTTCTGTATCATATTCAAGGCTGCCATTAAAAACGCCCGAGCCTTTTTCCCAGCCTGATTTTAATGGACTTAAATGCGACGTGACCACCGCAAAAACGCCGTTTTCAGCGTAGCGATCGATAAAGCTTCGTGCCAAAGCCGTGCCCTCTTCTGGGTCAGTCGATCCGCAGATTTCGTCGATCAACAAAAGCTGGTCTGAACCGCGAGCTTTNAGGGACTGATTCAGAACCTTCAAATGGGCTGCAAAGGTCGATAGATGTTCGTCGACACTTTGAGAGTCGCCGATAGCGATATGTAAACCTTTGAAAAAGGGGATCTCGCTATTTTCGGCCGCGCAAATGGGAAGACCGCAACGAGACATTTGTGCCGCAAGGCCAATCGACTTTAAAAGGACTGTTTTCCCCCCAGCGTTCGGGCCCGAAAGCAGTAAGATACGNTCGGTTTCGTGAAACTCGACTTCGTTTGCGACCGGCTCGGCTTCACCAAGAACCAGAAGGGGGTGAAGTAACTTTTTAAGTCGAATCCGAGAGGTAAACTTTGGCGGGTTTGCCTTTAAGTGATTGGCCAGCTGAGCTTTTGCGAAAGCTTGGTCGCAGATCCGCATTGCTGCTGCGGACTTTTCAAACTCGAGGGTAAGGCCGCCTAAGTATTTGGTCAGTTGATCCAGCAGCCGGTCAATTTCGTCCTCGATATCGGCTTCGATATTTCGAAGCCGATTGTTAATAGGGACGATTTCTTGTGGCTCCATAAAGACGGTTTGCTTCGACTGGCTTGATGCATGGATGATTCCGTCAAAGCTATGCTGCCGCCCACTTTTTACAGGCAGAACCCATCGACCCTCGCGCGTCGTAACAAAGCGGTCTTGTAAAATGGGTTCCATTTCAAATTGCTTAACCAGTCGGTCGAGGGCTTTTTGAACTTGGCCGGAGAGTTCCTTTTTTTCTTTATGAAGGCCGTGTAAGCGTTCGCTGGCATCGGTACGAATGTTGCCGTCGCCAGTCATAATCTGATCGATGGCAGACAGTGGTTCGGACGCTTTCATAATCCATGATTTTTGTTCCTGAGCCCACGGAAGTTTGTGAAGGCTTAATACCTCTTTTAATGCCAGGCATTCGATCAAAAAATGGCGAACGTCTTTCAGCTCAAGCGGCTTCAGCCGCGCTTGTTTGGCGATTCGAGAATGCCAGCCAACAAAGAGGTCAAGGCTCTCCATAAAGGGGCGTTGTCCACCCAATAAAATGGTCTGAGCCTGAGTCACTTCGTCGATTGCGGCTTCAGCCTTTTGTTTAGAACTGAAGTGGCTTAGTTTTCGTAGCTCTGCTCGGGCGATTTCCGAGGTCGCCATATCGACCATCTTAGATTTCACCATTTCCCAATCGAGGTTTGAAAAGTGTGTGAAATCAGTTGTCGTCGGGCTTGAGCTGCTCATCTTTAGGTTTAAATCCTTGTTTGGCTCCTAGAAACAGGAGTACCAGGAATATAAAGCCCAGAAGGGTGGGATGCAAATAGGGAAAATCCGTGAAAAAGGTCGTCTTAGCCTGTTTTTTGTAAGGAATATTGAAGGTGTGCTTCCATTCCTGGTAAAGGGGCGAATTTTCTAGAATGGTACCGTCGGCTAGAATCACTGTTGAGATGCCTGTGTTTGTCGATCGGACGAGGGGGCGGCGCGTTTCAATGGCTCGAGCAAGAGTCATGTACAAATGTTGATAGGGCTCGGAATAGGGCCCATACCATGAATCATTTGTCACATTGACGATAAGGTCGGCGCCAAGGCGAGCCAGTTGGTTCGAATACTCTGGAAATAGGCTTTCGTAGCAGATTTGTGGACCGATTTGAATGTCATCAATGCCCTGAACCTCGGGGCCCTGTCCGCGAATAAAATTAGCCACAGCGGGAAAAAGGTTGTTTAGCTGCGGAAAGGTATCGCTTCCTGGGATGTATTCGCCAAAGGCCAGTAGATGTGATTTTAGGTAGGGGCGACGATCAGGAAGGCCGGTTTCTTTCTTGAACGTAAATAGCCCGTTGGCTGTTCTGTTCGCCGGGCTTTCAAAGCCTTGATAGTAACCGCCGGTCATCAGGTTGAGCTCGTTGCTTTGTAGGTATCTCGATAGATTTCGCGCATTGCGTCGACGGTAGTTTCGACCACCGAGGGTTTCTGGGTAGGCGGTCTCCGGCCAAACAGCAAAATCAACAGGGCCATCATCAATAAGCCCTTCGGTTGTTAGGCGCAGATGCCGGTTGACGATTTCTTCACGAAATCCCCAGCCCTTTTCGGCGTAGATCTTTTGTTGGTTTCCGATGTTGGCCTGAACGATCAACACTTTTGCTTCGGCATCGGGCTTGGCAAGCCGAGATTTAGCGAGGACCCCAAGTCCATTCATAATCCCGAATAGGACAAGGACGGCGGCCAGAGGCTTTAGGTTGAGCTGTTTATCTTTGTAAGACCAATAGGTCTGAAGGGTTGCAGCGTTGGCTATAATAATCAAAGAACTGAGGGCCGAGAAGCCGATGTATTCAGCAAGTTGATATGCCGGAAGGCCGGCCCATAGCCATGTGTAGCCAAAGTTCCAAGGAAAGATGGTCCAATAGAAGTGTTCGAAAAGCGCGGTGAGTGTTGCAAGCAGATAAAGCGATGGGACTTTAGATAACTTGAATTTATCGTGCAGACTTTTCCAAATAAAACCACTGGCAGGAATATACCAACAGGCAAAGCTGGCGTACAAAACGACGGCTAGTATGGCGACGGGTTTAGGGAGGTGTCCGAACTCATGGGCGACCGTTTTTATCCAGAAGAATCC